>SOEU01000034.1 GCA_021646415.1 Candidatus Brocadia sp. | reverse complement strand
TTGTCTCGTTGTGGGCAAAATCGTTTGCTTGCCATTATTCCTTTGAATTCAAATAGTTATACTTATTGTGGCAGTTCATAAAACGTCACGTATTTAGTATTTTTTAGTTCCCGTGATAATCCCTGTTCAATGAAAAGAATCGTTTTCTTGAAGTAAGTTGCGCTTGAAAACAAAAAAACTTTACTGTAAAGATTTTTTCTAAACATCTTCGGCAGTAAGGCTATCTTTATATTTTCCTGCCTTTGCAGGAAAATATGCAAAAGACCCTATTACTTTGCATCCCCGGATCACTCCGGGTTTGCCTTTATCGGAATGTGAATAGTTAGAACGAAGTAAAATGTTATTTGAGGCCCTCCGCAACATAATTTTTTAAAATTTTTAGCAATTAGCCGACCATGAATGTTGATGCAATACATAGCGGCATAAGTTTACAAGTATCTGTCATTCCGGGCCTGACCCGGAATCCAGTATTTTTATGGATTCCCGCTTCCGCGGGAATGACATATTCGTATGTGATTAATGGCGCTATGTATACATTAATAATATTGAAAAGATATTAATTTGAAGTGCCACAGCAAAATCAAGTTTTTTACCTGATTGACCTAACCCAAACAAGTCGGAAAAGACAAAATCCGAAGCACGAAATTCGTGAGTCAACCCTGTCAGGGTTTAAAACCCTGACAGGGTTAATTTTATTCATGTTTTTGCTAAAATGTCAAAATTATCTTTGGAAGATACTAAAAACAAAATTGATACCAGTATGCTGACAATGAAGATAATTTTTAAAAATTGTCCGTTATTATTTCAATTTTAAATACTTAAGAATATAAAAAGAGATGAGACAAAATTGACGAATTGATTGATGAGGTGAAAAAAAGTGCGACATGGCACATAAGTGTGACGTCACACAAGTGTGTCATGACACACTTTGTATTACAACAAAAATGAAAAAAGACTTTGAAACGAATGTCGAAAAGTGCTTATGTATACGTGATTGCCACCCCCCACTTATTGAGATTACCCACATCCTGTTTAGCCATATCCATTATTTTGAGATGCCAATCTCCTTTGGCAGAGGTTCCTAAATGCTTGCCAACAGATTAACGCTAATTTGCACTGATTAATCCAGTAGTTTCTCAAATCCGTTACTTTCTCGCAATATTCATCAGCCAACACATCCGTAGCGAGCCTTATTCCCATTTTCAGCATCTTTTTTAAATTCCGTCCAATATACATCAGTTTAAACTCTGCACAAACTTTTTCCAGCTAATATCTATTCATTGCACAAAGACGATATGGCACTACTTTCATGTACGAGAAATTGGAATTCAAGAAAAAAAGTTTGTTTTAAGTCGTTTATAGATTTATAATTGTCACAAAGAATTTCAAATGATTATTTCATTGGGAGACATATCATCAAACACTTTCATAGCATAGATTATTATCACATCGAAGATGAACATGGTCACAAACATGAGTATAGATCCCATGAACGAAAGAAACTCATCCTGGCCAGTGTGATTACCGCCAGCATCTTTATCGTGGAAGTTATTGGGGGATTTATCACCAATAGCCTTGCCCTGATCAGTGACGCAGGTCACATGCTTACTCACCTCTTTGCACTGTTGGTAAGCCTGTTTGCGTTATTCTTTGCCGCAAAACCTCCTACTGAAAAAAAGACCTACGGCTTTTACCGTTTAGAAATATTAGCAGCCTTGTTTAATGGTATAACCCTTTTTGTGATCACCTTGTGGATATTTTATGAGGCTTACCAACGCTTTACGCATCCGGAGACCATATCAAGCGGCAAAATGTTTATCGTGGCCATGATGGGTTTAATCGCCAATATAGCCTGTATCTACATTCTAAAAGAGGGGGGACACGGACATGAGCACAGCCTGAATGTCAGGGCAGCATTTCTGCATATGCTGGGGGACACTTTCTCTTCCTTTGGCGTCATAATCGGGGCAGTTATCATTTATTATACCAACTGGTTTATTGTCGACCCCATCATCAGCGTCATGATCTGCGTTCTCATCCTGATCTGGTCTTATAAATTGATCATGGAATCCGTTGACATTCTCTTAGAAGCAACGCCAAAAGGCATCAATATTGAAGAAGTTATTGCCAGTCTTAAACAGATTCCCGGGATTGATGATGCCCATGACATCCATATCTGGACAATTACCTCCGGTATGTATTCCATGAGTGGCCATATTGATACGAAAGATATGATGATTAGTGAAACCACCAGGCTTTCCAAAGAAATCAACCACATCCTGGGTGAAAAATTCAAGATCGGCCATACGGTAATTCAGTTTGGATGCGAGTGTAAGATTAACAACTTACACGGTAATCACAACCACAGTTAATGTCCTATAAAAACGACTTCCATTGTGGCTTTTTGTCCTGCGGCAGAAAAGACGATGTTCGTGGTACCCGGGGAAATACCATTTACGATAAATATTGCCTTGCCAATCGGATCAGTCAATGCCTCTGATGTAACAGTCGCAACTGTTGGGATTGTGCTGATAGCTGTGACTTTTATGCCGAAAAGTGGCCCTCCCTGCTTATCCAATAATTTAACAAATACTTTATCCTCTGAACCTGAATGGACACTTAGCTTGTGAGGACTCACAATGATATGTATCTCTTCCTCATATGGAGGGATTTGTGCACAAGAACTTAGTAAAATGGTACCAAGCCAAAGTAAAGAAAAAAACAGTGCCCTCTGATTTAGAAATTTCATGGTATTATCATCCTCTCTTTTTTAAAAAGTTTTGACATTACCTTAAACAACGTTTGACACTGCCTATGAACGGGACGGAGAAAAGACTAAAAAGTATTGGTAAGGAAGAAGAAATGTATGCCTTTTTGACAAAGTAAAACCTGCCTGCATAAGCTCGCTTATAACAATATCTTCAGGGAGACGGAATTTTAAAGGTGGACCAATAGGACTCTCATCACTGAATTCCAAAATAGCCAGTTTTCCTTGAGGTTTTAAAGCATGTCTAAGCTTTTTCATAAAATCAACTGGTTGTGCTATTTCATGATATGTGCTTAGCAGGATAGCAAGATCAAAACTCCCGGAAGGTAATTTTGGATCATCCATATCGCCCAGCACAAGGATTACATTTTTCAATCCTTTATCACCAAGCCGTTTGTTTATATAATCCAGCATCACCTGCTGTATATCAACTGCATAGACAGCCCCTGTATCTCCCACACGTTCAGATAATTTTACCGTAAGATATCCTGAAGCTGCACCAATATCTGCAATGGCCTGGCCCTTTCCAATCTCTAAGGCATTCAATACCTCATCTGGTTTCTGCCATTTATCACGTCCGGGGTCTTCAAGTAATGGTATTTTTGATGGACTAAAAAGCTTGCCCGGACGTTCACGCTTTATGTCTTCTTTTGCATAGGTGCTGACACACAGACATACTATTGCCGCAAAGACAAAAAATACTTTACAGCTTCGAATAAAATGATTTGCCATATTCCTCGTGTAGAATTTCATATTTTAGATACAATAAAATTTGATCGCATTAATTTAGTTTTTGTCAGGGAAAAGAAATATTTATCTTTCGTGGCTTCTTGCGCTAATCAATTATGTGCTTGCTTCTGGCTGTTTCCTTAATGACAGGGAAATTCTCCTTCTTCTCATGTCCACATCCAGTACAGTAACATTCACCTTTTGATGAACCTTAACCACATCATTGGGACTTTTCACAAAGCGATCCGAAAGTTGGCTTATATGTATCAGTCCGTCCTGATGAACCCCGATATCAACAAAAGCGCCAAATGCAGTTATGTTGGTTACGACTCCGGGGAGTTTCATGCCAGGCTGAATATCCTCAATCTTTTCGATCCCTTTTACAAAGTGAAACGGTTCAAACTTTTCCCGCGGGTCACGGCCAGGTTTTGCTAATTCTTTCATGATATCCTGCAATGTCGGTAAACCTACTGCGTCTTTTACATATCCTGAAAGGTCTATTCTGTTCCGATGATTCTCATCCCTCATCAAATCAATGACCGAGCATCTTATCTCTTTTGCCATGGCATCTACAATATGATAACTTTCAGGATGGACTGCGCTCCGATCAAGAGGATTTTCTCCATCACTGATGCGAAGAAAACCCGCTGCTTGCTCAAAGGCCCTCGGCCCCAGTTTATTTACCATTTTCAGTTCCTCTCTGGATCGAAAAGGGCCGTGTTCATTTCGGTGCTCAACGATGTTTTTGGCAAGTTGGGGTCCCAGGCCGGAGACATACATGAGCAGTTGCTTGCTGGCGGTATTGACCTCAACGCCAACGAGATTTACGCAACTGATAACTACGTCATCCAGACTGCGTTTCAGTATTCCCTGATCTACATCATGCTGGTATTGTCCCACACCAATAGACTTCGGGTCTATCTTTACCAACTCTGCCAGGGGGTCCATAAGCCGCCTCCCAATGGAAACCGCACCCCGTACCGTTACATCCTGATCAGGAAATTCTTCGCGGGCAACGTCTGAAGCGGAATAGACGGATGCCCCACTTTCATTCACCATAACAACCTGAATCTTTTCCGGGAGGTCGAGATTTCTCATAAACGACTCAGTTTCCCTTCCTGCGGTACCGTTTCCTATGGCAATGATTTCTACCTCAAATCTTCTACAGAGATTTAGAATCTTTGTAGCAGCTTCAGATGCGCCTGCCTCAGACTGATGAAGATATATTGTGTCAGTGTGGATCAGTTTTCCCTGTCTGTCCATACAGACCACCTTACATCCTGTACGAAATCCAGGATCGATGGCGAGGACGTTTTTTTGACCTAGTGGCGGGGCAAGCAAAAGCTGCCGAAGATTTTCAGCGAAGACTTTAATTGCCTCTTCATCCGCTCTTTTCTTTGTATCTAAACGTACCTCAGTTTCCATTGATATTGACAGGAGCCTTTTATAGCAGTCGTGTACTGCCATCCTGGCTTGCAGGGAAGCAGCACTGTTCCCTTTTACAAACAGCGCTTCAAGTATGGCAAGGGCATCTTCTTCAGGAGGAGTTACGCGCAGGCCCAAAAATCCCTCCTTTTCCCCGCGCCTCATCGCCAAAATTCTATGGGATGGAGCCGTCGATACAGGCTCCTCCCAATCAAAATAATCTTTGTACTTAATCCCCTCCTCTTCCTTACCGGTAATTACCTTCGTCCTGAAGACACCTTTTGTCATAAAAAGTTCACGGATTTTTGACCGGGCATTTTGATCTTCATTGACCCATTCAGCAATAATATCCCGGGCACCTCCAAGTGCATCCTCAACAGAATCAACCCCCTTCTCCGCATCCACAAAGGCCTCTGCTACTGCAAACGGGTCGGTATCATCCTGTGTGAAGATGCGCTGAGCCAGTGGCTCTAAACCCTTTTCTCTGGCAATGGTTGCCCTGGTACGGCGTTTGGGACGATATGGCAGATACATATCCTCCAGTACAGCCATAGTCTCCGCTGCAAGAATTTTCTCCTTGAGTTCACTGGTTAGTTGTCCCCTCTCCTCCAGCGATTTAAGGATGGCTTCCCGTCGCTTGTCCAATTCCCTGAGCTGGTCGAGACGGTCACGAATTGCCATGATGGCTACCTCATCCAGAGACCCGGTGGCTTCCTTTCTGTACCGTGCAATAAAGGGAACCGTAGCACCTTCCTCAAGAAGTACGGCAGTTCCCAGCACCTGCTTTGCTGTTATATTGAGTTCTTTGGCAATCCGAGAAATATATTCATTACTCATGATAATTTTTTTCTTATCCCTGAGAATAAACTTTTATTTTTAAATCTCAAAAAATATCATCGTTGGAATAAAGATGAAGTCAATTTAAACTTTCATTCCGTGTTTCATTATAGCGTGTTTCTCATAAATGTCCATAATTGGTTCAATTCAATAAAACCTTTTCTATTCTGAAAAACCACTTCAACGATCCTCTTTTTTCCTTGTCATTTCCTCGCATCTTGCAATACAAAGTGTGTCATGGCACATCTCTGTGACGACACACTTCTGTGACATGGCACAGTTTTGCATATCTATCCAGATAATTTCTTTTTTACTTTTCCGCGTTCTTTCATGGTCACAATTACAATGATGAAAATATTTTATAGCAAAATATTTTTTTGGAACTCTTTCTCTGTCCTTTCTGGCATTAACCTTGCATTTCCAAAATTAAGCGATCAAATTTCATGGTAAAGACATCAATTTAACTGATTAATAGAGATCGATTACAAGGATTATCAAGATATTAAAAAAAATAGAACACTTGTTACATAAGGGAAGAAAAATTGTTCTGAGTGGAATTACGTAACACAATTCGGCTAATCTGCCTTTTACAACGACGATGTTTTTTTCCCTATGTCTCTTCTAAATTCGGCACAGCAAGACATCTCCAATACACATTGAGAGAAAGAAGAAATGAATGAGTGCTTTTTTAAAGGAGGGGATCATGAAACCTATCCGTAGACATGACCTTATTGAACAGGACATCGGTCAAACAATGTTACTTTACGGCACTAAGGGAAAAGTACTTCATGTGCTCAATTCTACCGCAAAACTCATCTGGAAACTTTGCGATGGGGAACACAGCTTAGAAGACATGGAGCAGGTGATCAGGGAGAAATTCCCCCTGTCTGGCAAATACGATGTAGCGCAGAATATCCACCTTGCTCTTGAATTGTTTGCTGGAAAAGGGCTACTGGAGAAGATTGTCAGAGACAGGCGCTGTAAATGTATCGGGACTAGCCGCTGTTATCATGACATCGAACACAGAGTAATTTGCTGATAAATAAAATCCGCACGTATTTTTCTGTCATTCTGTTTCAAAAGAAAAAGCCACTTATTACCAAGTGGCTTTTGGGTTTTACGGTACAGACAAAAGGTATATTTTTTTATCATCCAGAAGCTGAACGCTGACAGCCGATGGCTCCAGGCTTTGCTTTACTTATATCTCCCCACCCTTCTCCCCTTGCATCCCATCTTTCCATGATTTGCCCGCTTACTGCGCCATGTCAATCTCTGCCTTCTCTTGTCTCTCATTGTTAAATTACCCCTATTTTAAAAATTCAATTTGAATCAGTCTTCTGTAATCATTCACCTGAAACATCAACCTTAGAAACACGGTACACCGCATACCTGCAGTGTAACTCCAAAATAACATTTTATACCAGTTATTTGCTTTCCTGCTTGGTGACGTCCTTCTCTGTCTCTATCTTCTTCTGAGTAGGTTTACTGCTCGCGTCTTCTACTTCTTCTTCAACCCCCTTGACGCCCTTCTTAAACTCGACTATGCCTCTCCCCAGGGATTTCATTACATCCGGTAATCTTTTACCAAAGATCAGAAGTGCCACAATCAGGATGATGAGCCATTCCCAACCACCTGGCATACTAAACATAGTTTATGCCTCCTTAAATAAAATCCTTAAAAACAACATAAAATTATATCATTGGATTGATGAAAATCAATGAATTTGTTTTGGAAACTATAGTTCGCTGTGATCAGGAATTGCGCCGGCAATCCAATTTTTGCCGTCCCCACGATTGCTGTCAATTGCTGCCGTTTCTGTAAGGCCTTACTTCCCTCAGCGTTTTAACAAGAAGTGATATATCCTCAGGCAGGTCCACCTGAAATTCCATTGTCTTATTCTGGATGGGATGGAAAAACCCGATCTTGTGTGCATGGAGCGCTTGCCGTTCGATGATGGGCACTTCCCCCGATTCCCTTTCCTTCCCCAACAGATCGGAAAGATAGCATGATTCATGGTTGCTATACATGAAGTCCGCAACGACCGGATGTCCAATCGACCGCATGTGTACACGGATCTGATGTGTCCGGCCCGTCTTTGGCATTACTTTCACCAGGGTGTAACCCCGAAAACGTTCCAGTACCTCATAGATGGACGTAGCCTCCTTGCCGTCGTCGCGTCTTACTGCCATCTTTTGCCGGTCACTCTTGTGCCTTCCAATGGGTAAATGAATCTCATCCGAGTCAAACGTAACCTCACCTTCTACCACGGCAATATATTCCTTCCTGACATACCTTTTTTCAAACTGCATGGCAATGTGTGAATGGACGGCATCGCTCTTGATTGCCAGCATAATGCCGCTGGTATCCCTGTCCAGCCGGTGTACAATACCCGCCTTTAACGGTCCGTTAATTTGGGAAAGATTCTGACAATGGAAGGCTAACGCATTGACAAGTGTTCCCGAAGGATGGCCACCTGCCGGATGGACAACCATGTCGTACGGCTTGTTAATAAGCATTAAATAATCATCTTCATAAACGATATTTAAGGGAATATCCTCAGGGACGATCTTGCTTTCTTCGAGTACAGGCACATGGACGGAAATAAAGTCTCCCTTTTGGATATCATAGCTGCTTTTGACCGTACGTCCATTGACCAGCACGGCACCCTCTTTTATTATTTTCTGAATAAAAGTTCTCGAGTAGTCAGGGAGGCGTGAAGCAAGGTACCGGTCAATCCTTTTATCATCGAACGTCTTCTTTATATCGAAGGTTACTTCTTTTACTTGTGAAACTTCCTGCTGCATCTTATCGAATCACCGATAAACGATACTGTGCCATGGTAGCCCAGTTACTGTTTGGAGAGAGTTCTGTCGTTTTGGTATATGAGCGGATTGCGTCGTTTGTTTGGCCTAACTTTTCATAACAACGCCCTGCATCCCAGCTTCCTTGCGCAACGAGAAAATTATTACCGGCAACCGAAATATCTTCAAATTGTTTAACCGCCTCCTGAAAAAGTCCCTTTTCCTCATAGGCGTATCCCAAAGATTGCTTTACAATGGGTGCAAGGGAATGACTTCTATACTTCTCCAGGAAATCATTATACATGCGAATAGCATCATCATAATTCTTCAGGCGATAATAAACATTTCCCGACTCAAATATTACCCATGGAGCAGCGCTGGATGAAGACATCGAATCTTTCAAATATTTGTAAGCATCAGCTGCAGTGCTCAAAGCAGCTGTTCTGTCTTTTTCGTCCTTTCCTTGTTGTATCGCCATTGCCAGATCGTTATTAATTTTCCACAGATTTTGCCACACAACCTCTGTCTTTCTGCCCTTTTCTGTGATGAAAAAAGCAGTTCCTCCGCCTGCGGCAATTGCAACACCAACACCTATTCCAATATATACTTTATATTTATTCAGCGTTTTTAATACGTTTAAAGTAGATTCTTTCATTTTCTCTTCTCTCTGCGATTTAAACACAGGCGAACAAGTTTGTCCGCTCCACCCAAAATACCGCTTAAATAAAATGAAATTTCTTTATACAATCGAATTATAAACCAACTAAAAATTCCGCCTCTTTAAAAATTTCCTGAATATCTTTTTCTTCCAAACCCGCCCCGCGGGCAATGCATTCGGCGCGGTTCCGGTCTAACAAATCGTCAGGCGTATGTGAATCGGAACCAAAAACAAGTTTTGTCCCAACCTCCTTCGCCATTTTAACAACGTGCCCATTTGCATAAGCATGCCCTTTCCTGCCGGAAATTTCCAATCTGACCCCTTTCCTTTTAGCAAGCCTTGCATCGTCCTCTGTTATAAGACCGGGGTGTACAAGGATATCAGCGCCGGCATCTATTGCTGCCCTATTTGTGCCCGGAAGCACAGGTTCAGTAATGGTTTCACCGTGCACCAGAACGATATGTGCGCCAAGTTCTTTTGCCCGTTTTACCATGGATTTTATATGCTCCGGACGAAGATGAGTTAATTCTGCACCCCCAAATACCTTGATCTTTGAAACAGCAGCTATTTCCCTGCAAGCCTTTAAAACATTCGGTATCACCGTGTCGATATTGGAGTAATCGACATGGTCTGTTATTACCAACCCACGGAAACCCTTTGCCTCGCAACGTCGGATTAATTCGGCCGGCAAGAGTACACCATCGGAAAATAACGTATGCGTGTGCAAATCAATCATCTGTGAAGATCAATCGTCGGTAAAGAATTTTAATGCGCCCGAGACGATTTGAACGTCTGACCTACGGTTTAGGAAACCGTCGCTCTATCCTGCTGAGCTACGGGCGCATTGGATTATTGCAAGTATTCCTAGACAGGAAACCGGGGCAACCGAGCAAAAATCAGATAGATTAAAACAGTAAATTATAGCCTCAAGTAAAAAAAAATCAACATCATTCCATCTCACCCGAACATTTCCACCTTACACTGAGAATTCAATTGAAGTAGAGAAAGCTTCATATTACAATGCAACGACATTATAAATACGTATTGTGTATTCCAGTAAACAACGGAAATTAGCCGGCGTGATTTGTTATACGAACGAAATGACAAAGGAGAAAAAACTTCATGCCTTTTCTTATTCGATATATACCATTATTCCTTCTTCCCGGTACGTTCATAGCCGGAGGTTGTGGTGTACAGGACCCTGATTACTACAACCGCCAGGGCGTTTCTTTGGATAGTCAAGGCAAGATTGATGATGCCATTGGTGAATATAAGAAGGCATTAAGGATAGAACCCAATAACAGGGAAGCCCATTACAACCTCGCCGTAGCCTATCACAAAAAGGGTTTGTACAAAGAAGCTATTGAGGAATACAAAACCGTATTGGAACTCTATCCAAATGACCCCGAAACTCTTTATAATCTTGGTGCGGTATATGTAAGAAACAACATGCAGGATGCGGCTATTTTTGCCTGGGAAAAGGCAGTAGAATTAAAACCTGATTTTACAGAAGCACATTACGTTTTAGGATTTACCTATGCTCAGAAAAAGCAATTTGATAAAGCCATTAAAGAATATAAGAATGTCCTTGAAAAAAAACCAGATGATGCAATTACCCATAACAATCTGGGGGCCGCTTACACCGAAAAAGGGCTGCTGGATGAGGCTATTGATGAATTAAAGAAATCTATCAAAATTAATCCGTCAATGGCGATGACCCACAAAAATCTTGAATTTGCTTACAGAAAGAAGGGAATGGAAGAGGAAGCTCGTAACGAACTCAAACTCTATGAGGAATTAACAAAAAAGGCAAATCAGTCGCAATAAAAGATTTTCATTCTTATCACTTATCACTCAAGATCTGTGTTCTACTTCACCGGGTCATACCCGGAACCACCAAAGGGATGGCACCTCAATACACGCCATATGCCCAGACAAATTCCCCAAAAAACACCCTTCTTTTCCACAGCATCAATCATGTACTGAGAACAGGTCGGTTCATACCGGCAGGAAGGATGAAAAAAAGGTGAAATGATACGTTGATAAACCTGGAGGAGCTTAATGACGATAAACTTCATTGGAAAAGGTTTCGTTAATTTGGAGCAGTAATTTCCTAAATCCATTGTCAACGTCTGACAGTTTCAAATCAGACGAAAAAGGATGCCTTGGAATGGCAATAATGTCGACATGTGAAGTAAGTAAGTGTTTATTCAACCTGTAAGCCTCTCTCAATAGTCGTTTGGCACGGTTGCGCCGGACGGCATTTCCCACCTTTCTGCTCACCACTAGTCCCAAACGGGAATGTTGAAGGCCGTTCGGTATGACATAGAGAACAATCTTTCCATTTTTTAATACCTTACCCTCGCGAAACACCTTTTCAAATTCCTTCTTTCGGGTCAAACGTTCGGCCTTTGTAAATCGAAAATTCATAAACTGAAAACGTATCATAATACAACAAGGGATTTTGTAATGCCTTTAGATTAGCAGAAAGAGATAAGGTAGTCAACGATATCCCTGCAAGATCAAACAATGCCATACAGACTTCTTAGTTCTTCTGACAGAAGGAATGATTTAAAGCCCAGAGCAAAAGCCTTTGAGCTATCAAGTGAGACATCCGGAGGTCTCTGCGCCGGCATGACCACGTCCTTCTGTCTGCAGGGTATCAACCTGGCCTCGCGTATGTTTAAGGTTTCTATGAGCAACTTGCCAAAATCGTAGCGAGAAATACGTTCAATGCCTCCTAAATGGAGTAATCCTTGTACTTTTTCAAGGGCCAGAAAAATCCCGGAAACTGCAGCTTTTACGCTTAACGGAGTCCTGAATTCATCCACAAATAATCGCAATTCTGTCCCCTCTCTCATTTTTTCGATCATTGGCTGAATAAAACTTTTCGCGCCAGGTCCGGGAATACCAAACATCAGGGCCATGCGGCAAACAGCAACCTGAGGATGATATTTGAGCATACCCTCCTCAGCCAATACTTTCTGTTCACCGTAAAAATTGACGGGACAAACGGGGTCTTCCTCACGGTATGGGGCATTCAAACCATTGAAGACCTGGTCGGTTGATGGAAAAACACACGGGATTTTATAGTCGGCACAAAGTGCTGCAATAGTAACTGAGGCATCTACATTAATTCTCTGTGATTCAGTCCGATGGGTTTGACAAAAATTCAGGTCAGATTTTGCGGCAGTGTGGATTACTGCATCCGGACGGGCCTCCTGAAATAATTTCTTCAGTTTGTGAAAATCGGTTAAATCAATTTTCACGATAGTTACACCTGCAATTTCCCCAGGATGAGAAAAGACTGTCCCGAATGTCTTCCATTTGTTCTTTGCGGCCTGACAAATATTCCAGCCCAGGAAACCACTGGCGCCTGTAACAAGCAAATTTTTCATATGAAACCAGGTTTATTTTCCCACTAATTGATTAAGAGAAACACATTCTTTTAAATGGTTATAGAGTTTGCCCCGAAAATCAGTATATAAGATGTCTTATATGGTGGATATCAAACCCAAAAACCACCTGGGCATTCATCTGCACCGAACATCTGCTCTTTTACGACAAAAGAGTGAAAAGGCTATCAGGATAAGGCTTGCTATATTGAGTGTGGCCAGGATCAGACACGTCCCGAATAGGCCAAGAAGGGGTAAGCAGATCACCCCTGTCAGTATTGCCCCGGAGAAGGCGCCAATGTGGTCGGCACCGTCAGTAGCCCCGGCAGATATGGCAATGTCTTTATTCTGCTGAATAAATATCTTATTGACCAATGGAAACTCTAAACCTGTCAGTATCCCTGCAATACCAATGAGACAGACCAACCCAACCTCGGCTGCCGTCGAATAAAAAGACAGTGCGTGGATTAAAAATGGTAAAATAAGGGCATAAAAACCAATAACCCCTTCAAAGATCATCAGGATGTTAATCCACCGGAATTCGGACACGGACAAACGAGTTTGTCCGTGCCACCCTTTTATTTTGCAATTTTCAGATATCAGCATATCATCTTTTGCAGGCAAATGATGTGTACTCCCTTCTATTTTCAAGATGATTCGATTAGCAATATACCCGCCGAGTGCAAGTCCAACCATAAAGACGGCAACAATAACGCCCATTCTCTCATAAATATAACCATAGATATTTTGAAAGGCATAGATGAGCACAATTTCCAGTGCAATACCGGTAAACCCAGTTGTGGCTAAAACGATAAGGCAGTTGGTTTTAAGTTGTCTGGTATAATCACGATTGAATCTATCGACAGACACAGATTGATTACTATTAGGTTGGGCCGTTTTGGATTTTATAACCTCCCCTTCATCCCCTCCTTCGTAAGGAGGGGACGAAGGAGTAGTAATTTTCAAATTATCTTCTTCGTTAGGGGAAGCAGATCGGTTTTCTTCCTGGTATTGGCTCATTACTTTATGCCTGCCGTCTTTCCATCCTTGCCTCAATTGCCTTAAACCCACATAAATTATCCTCCCTGCCAGGGCAATCACAATGGGGATGAGAAACGATTTCAAACCCACGTCCTTTAAACCGTGAAATAACCCGTGCAGGGGCCCACCGGTCAGGGAATCCCACAATACGAGGTTTAGAAAATAGGTGACTGGTCTTGCATCCGTGTTAACAAGCAGGTCCTTTCTCTGGCTCAATTGCCTTTCGATAAATGCAACCTGTTCTGGCTGAAGCATGGTATAAAAGAGATATTCGGTAAAATAATCGGATTTTATCTGAAATTTTCTATACCGCGCCATAAGCGTTTCTATATCAGGGGTAACGATCCCGTCCTTATTGCATGCAAAATAGAAATTGGTTTGGCCAGGTGTCACAAGCACATTTTGAAAGGTTTCGTGCAGGGTACGATAGAGAGAACCCGTATAACTTCCCACCTCTTTTCCGATATAGGTCACTGCCGAGCTAACTGAGGCGGCCAAAACCCCGTCTGATTTTAAAATGGCCTGAATTTCTTTAAAAAATTCAAGGGTATAAAAACGGTTAAGGAAGGCCGTTGAGGGATCCGGGGTATTTACCAGGATAATGTCATAGTGTTGTTTCTTTGATGTGTTTTTTACGTAATAACGGCCATCCTGATGAAATACCGTTACGCGTTTATCGGTTAGTGCTTGTTTATCTGATGGAGATAGATATTTGCCGGAGATTTCCAGAAGGTTTTGGTCCAGTTCCACGTAATCCAGTGTTTCGATGGGATACAAAAGCATTTCTGAAATGATTCCACCCAGTCCATTACCGATCAGGAGCGCGCGTTTTGGAGACGGATGCTGGGTCATCACCAGATGGGCGATTTGGGCGTATTCATATTCGTTGGGAAAGGCAGCGGCATATTGTCCATTGAGATAGATGCTGTATTGTTCGGCCTGCCTGCCTATGTCGATATGCTGGTATTTTGAGTCCGCAGAGGTCACCAGCTCAATATGGGGGTTCAACGTATTCCATCGCATCTTTGTGGACAATGCCTCCACCTTATCAGGGATAGGCGAAAACAAAACTGCTATTGTAAGCAACAACAAACCCAGGGAAACATATCCCAGAGTCTTTTTTGTTTTCTTATCTCCTTCTTCACCGAAACAGATTTGTTCTCTTCCCAGAAAAGAGAAAAGTAAAATGGTTAAAAGGACAAACATCCCCATATTCAACAGAGCTATGATGGTAAAGGGATGGAATCTGGAGACCAGAAAAAATGAAAATACCAGCCCTCCAACGAGACTGCCTATAGATTCAACAATATACACCACTCCAATATCCACAGCGGCATCCCTGGTATTTCCTGGTTTATCTTCCTTTTTCTTAGCAGGGTTTTTAGTGATGGTTACGTCTTGCGAGTCTCCGGCATTCTCATTTCGGATTTTGGATTTCGGATTGTGGATTTCAGATTTGGAATTGGATAATAAATCCGAATTCTGGAATCTACAATCCGAAATTACTTTTTGATTACGACAATGCAGCACTCCGGTAATATCCCACACAACCTTTGATGAGAATGGGAAGATAAACCCAATGATAAAACTAAACGGAAAGATTAATCCAATAGAGGTAAGGAGCAGGGGTAGCAGGGAAATGTACTCGCCAATTCCAACACTCAAAAAGCCCCGTATACAGCGTACAAAAAAGATTTGTGCGGGTAATACGAAACATAGGATGAACAATGTGATTATGAAAACGCCGAATGTGTATTTAAAAGCATATTCAACCTTTGCGCCCGCAAAGGCACCGGCTGCAATACCAAGAAACCATGCGCCAAATACAATGCCAAGACACAGTTCGTTGCCATAATAGATATTCAAAAATTCACGGATCAATATCACCTGTGCAATGGTGGCGTAACAACCAATCGCTGCAATGCACAGGAATAATAAGATATGAAACGTTCTGTTTTGCATGGTTTTTTGTTTGAAATGGCTTATCAAAAGGGTAAACTAATTCGTTACAATTCATCTACGAATAGTCACAAATTGACACGAATGAAAATGGAATCTTATATAGGGAATTATCCTATAAAATAATTGCATTGGCAATGAAAGACTTGTTTGATTTCAGTATTTAGATTTATCTTGGGAATGTTACCAACTAAAAATTACAATAACAATTAGGGATTAAATCCAACTCCTAACGGGGAACAGAATGAAAAGAAATCGGCGTGTGTTTGGATCAAAAATCAATTGCAAATCTCTTTCATGCGCTCCTATTAACGAACTTGGGGTAGTTTATCTTTTTGGAATGCTGCATGATGCTTTTGACTTTAAAATCGAATCTATTCAGGCAGGTTTTCCTGATTGCATTGCGCGACGTTACATCGGAAGTGGACGTTGGGAAGAACTTCGAATCGAATTTGAATTCAAGAGTCGAACATTTTGAACATAAACATAATCCTGATTTGGTAGACATTATTGTTTGCTGGGAACATAATTGGTTAGAATGTCCAAAACAAATTGAAATCATCGAATTGTCTTCCTTGATTGGTAAAATAGAAGACATCGCAAAAGAAGTGAAGGAACCAAAAAGATTATCTGCCTATAATGAGTTTTGCAGAGATAAGAGATTGGAAGGTTTAACTTTTTCTGAGATAGCCACCTTATGGAAAAAGCATCTGTATACTAAAACGGAAAAAAATCAAAAAGCTATTGAAAATGTTCTTTCCGATTGGCAACAGTTTTGTCGAAATAAAAGGTTGGAAGGAAAGACATTTTCGGAGATTGGGAAACTATGGCAAAAACAACGAAGTAAACGTGATACGCATGGCGATTAACGGGAGTAAGAACAGCTTGCTTTCTCTGCGATATTAGTTGTGCTCTGTAATACGCTATTAAGACAGGTGAGAAACAAGAAAAAATTAAATAATTTGAGTGAGGTGAGAATATGAGTAAAAAAGAATTAGTCATAAGTGAAATTGAACATGTTCCAGAGCCTTTCCTTGACGAGGTATTAGATTTTATTCATTTTTTGAAGACAAAGATAATTAAGGAAAGGCTTGATACTGCTATCGCAAGCGAATCTTCGCTTGAAAAAGATTGGCTAAAACCAGAGGAGGACGAGGCGTGGCAAAATTTGTAGAAGGCGATGACGTAATTCTCTGTCAGATTACCAGCCAAACTATTAAAGACAATTATTCACTTTTACTCGACGATAAGGATTTTGAGGCAGGAAGCCTGAAGCAGCCGAGTAATGTAAGACCCAATCGCATATTTACTACAGATAGTCATATTATCTTATATAGAGTTGGCAGTCTTAAAATAGAAAAACTCACTGAGATTATCGATAAGGTTATCGAAATCATTCGTAAGTGAAAACGCAACTTCTGATAAAAATCAATGTCCAATTAGGGAAGAAATTAAGAAGGCCAAATGCTAGACAAGTATTCCGATAATTATTCAGCTTCAGGTTTGATTACAACCCAGACAGAGGCATGGTCTAAATATGATTGGTTTGCGATACTCACGTTATTCCTCCTTACCCTTGCATATTTCTACAATGTTGTTATTCCCATAGATTATAACGTCCTGAGCGATCAGAATACCGATACCCGCCACCAGCTATTTTACTGGAGATATTTTGGTTTCAATACCTTAGCCAAAGGGATAATACCCCTCTGGAACCCATATATTTATGGTGGGACACCATTTGTCGGGGGGGTGCAATCTGCCATATTCTATCCGCTCAATCTGATCTTTCTTGTATTCCCTATTCATGTAGCTATCAACTATAGCATCATCCTCCATGTATTTTTATCAGGGGCATTTACTTACCTCTATCTCAGATATCTCAGCTTTCCGGAAACGCGTTACCCTAACCGCAACAAAATTACCCCCCCTATTTCCCCCCTTTCGCAAGGGGGGGATGAAAGGGGGGATAAAACCCTAGCCGGTACAAACAGGATTTCCCGATCGAGCTGTATGATCGCGTCCATCATATTTATGTTTTGCGCCCCGCAGATATTCCACGTCTATCCCGGGCACCTCCCCAATCTGTGCACCATGATATGGCTACCACTTATTCTTTTGTTTTCGGAGTTGTTTATACGTACCAGAAAATTTTTCTATGCACTCCTGGGCGGGTTTGCGGTTACATTGAATATCCTGGCGGGTCACCCTCAATATTTTTTTTATACCGCCATTGCCGTAATTATCTATTTTATCGTACGTATTATCCAGGAATTCAGAGGACATGGGGATTGGAAATATGTTGGGTATCATACAGCGGGGGTTTTCATCCTCTACGTTGCGGGTATCTCACTCGCTGCCGTTCAACTATTACCGGCCATTGAGATGTTCAAACATTCTGCCCGGCAAACAATTTCATACGAATGGGTTGGCCAGTTTTCTTTTGCGCCAGAAAATTTCATCACCTTATTTATCCCCGAATTTTTCGGAAATTCACTCAAAACCCCTTATTGGGGGAGGTACTACCTCTGGGAGATGTCGCTGTATGTCGGCATCCTTCCTTTATTATTGAGTGTACTTGCCTCATGCCGCAATAGAAATAAATTCACTAAGACCTTTCTCATTATGGCATTGATCACGGCAATCCTGGCATTGGGCAAGTTTACACCACTTTTTAAAATCCTTTATACCGTTGTGCCCGGATTTAACATGTTCCGGGGAAATTCAAAGTTCATATTTATCGTGGCATTTTCCCTTTCTGTCCTCTCCGGCATTGGGGCAGAATACTTGCAAACAAATGTTTTTACGAAAAAAAAGATACCTTCTTTTCTTTATACTACTATCGGCATTGTTTCTGCCATAAGCCTGTTTCTCTTAATCTTCTTTTTGTTCAGGGCAGGATATGGAACATGGTATGGCATTATTCAGAAGATTTGTTCACTGGGAGATCGATACACCACACTACCAAACCTGAATGATGCTGGATTTTTGCATGCAACCTTTGCCATTGCTACAAGGGGTGCAGTAAAATGTATAATTCTGAGCATATTAAGTCTGCTTGTTATTGGCTTATGGATGAATGGCAGGTTAAGAAAGCAGATTTTAATCCCCATTACCATAGCTGTACTATTCGGAGACCTCTGGTGTTTCGGAAACCAATATATGGTTACCTTTGATTTCCGACAATGCTTTTGGAATAAGGAAATGCTCAACGTCTTGAAAAATGACCCCGAACCGTTCCGCATCACGACTGTTGGGCACTTTGAGCTTAATCAGGGTATGGCTCATAATATTTCTCATATCGGGGGATATGACGCCAACGTCATTAAAGAATACAGCGAATTCATCAACCTGTCCGATGGTAAACCCATAGAAGAACCACGCATCGTTATGGAAGTAACTCAACTTTCCAGACTGACCAATCTGCTTAATTTAAGGTATATCCTTCTTCCCGCCAGTGCGAGGATAGAACATCCAATGATAAAACCGGTCTTTCACGACTCTCAATATGCCCTCTTTTACAATACACAGGCATTGCCGCGTGCCTTTATTGTCCATAAGGCCAAGACCTTGCAGGGAAGAGATGCCATATTTAAGGAACTCTCCGGCAGTGCATTTGATCCCAAAGAATATGTTATCCTGGAAGGACCTACCAATATTATAGAGCTTTCCAGCCGCAAAATTACCCCTCCTCTTTCCCCCCCTTCGCAAGGGGGGGATGAAGGGGGGAGGGAAACCTTTGATAAAAAAGAGAAGTTTTTGCAGGGTAATACCATAAAGAATGCAGACACAAAAAATTTACCACAAGAGCCCATTCCGGCCATCCTTGAATACTCACCAAATAGCGTTACAATAAAGGCAACTCTCCTGGAAGATGGTTATCTTGTCCTTGGTGACACATTTTATCCCGGCTGGAATGCGTACGTTGATGGAAAAAAGAGTAAGGTGTTAAAGACCAATTATATCCTCCGGTCGGTCTTCCTTGAAAAAGGTGAGCACATAGTTAAATTTGTCTACGAGCCTAAATCATTTGTCATTGGTATGATCATTACGCTGATAAGTATAGGAATTTTAGTTCCTGTGTCAGTGTTTTGTAATAGTTCTGTTGATCGCAGAAGATACTGAAGCTGCAAAGACCGAAACATGCGTATGCCTTAACGTCGCTGCCGAAGGTAGCATAATTTCATGATAAGGAAATTCAAGCAAAAGCGCCTTCTCACTGAGGGGGACAACCATCTGTCCCCCGCTGGCGGGGGGAGTAAAGGGGGTAGCCCACTGTCATAAACATTTGTATTTAAAAGTAGCCAAGGTCTAATTCAAAGATACCAGCCGTTTTCTCTGTGCGATCTGCGGCTAATTATTCACTTTAACAGATTCGAAGACGTTGAACAAGAAGACCCACTTAACATTACTCTTACTTATCACCATAGTGCCAGTACTGGCTTACCTGAATTCTCTGAGAAATACCTTTGTTTATGACGATTACATTACCATAACCAACAACCATTTTATTCGGGATTGGCGCTATCTTTCTGCATTTTTCAGCCAGAAATACTTTGTTGTCTCCGGCGAACTCACGTACCGGCCCATCGTCACCCTTTCCTATTTTCTTGAGTATGCCCTTTGGCAACTAAAACCGTGGGGCTATCATCTGACAAATATTATTATCCATACCCTTAACGTTTACCTGGTTTATTGTATGGCATATCGACTCTTTTATAATCGACAGTCGGCCTTTATTTCCTGCCTAATTTTTTCCATACACCCCATTTTTACAGAGGCCGTCAACGCCGTTAGCTATCGTGAAGACCTTTTGTCTGCCACCTTTTTGCTGACAGCCTTTCTCTTATTTCTCAAATCCAACAGGAGCACTGGCAGAAGAAACTTCATCATTTGCTATGCCTTTTCTTTATGTACATATCTCTTTGCCTTGTTATCGAAGGAAATGGCAATCACCCTTCCATTCTTAATCCTCGCCTGCGACCTCATCCTTCAGAATGGTATCTCGTTAAACCTTCATACTACGATAGACCGCCACTACCTCAACCAAAAGCCCCTTCTCTTTTCCCCCTTCGCAAGGGATCGAGGAAATGTTATTGATTACCCCTCTTTGATTCCCCCCTTGCGAAGGGGGGACACAGGGGGGTATAAAAAACCTTTCCAGAAAATTATTATGCCGCTCGTAACACCGTATGCAGGCTATGTTGTCGTCAGCGCCTTTTATCTGTATCTGCGATTCTCTCTATTCCATAATCCTGGCGAATCAGTCGAGTTTCCCGGGAACAGTATTTTTGCAAACGGTATCATGATGACAAAGACGCTTGGTTATTATTTCAAGCTCTTGTTTATCCCGGTCCCGCTTAACGCAGATTATGTGGTTCCCCTTACCTATTCACCTGCCGATGCGGCTTTCCGGGTAAGTGTTGTCGTAGTAATACTCGTTATTGTTCTGTCAATAAAACTATGTCGTCTTTCAAGGATATGGACTTTTTCCATCCTCTGGTTTTTCATAACACTCCTGCCAGTAATGAATATTATCCCCATAATCAATATCATGGCAGAGCGATATCTTTATATTCCAGGCATAGGATTTACCCTGCTATTGGGTTCGATATTTACTCAAAAACCGTTTACAAGACTTTTTCATATAAAAGGCAAAATCTTAAACTGGAGGGTATTTCGCATAGCATCAATAACCATCATCTGTCTCTTATTTGCGTGGGGTACGATAAGCAGAAACAGGATATGGTTCAATGAATTCACCTTTAGCACAGAGACCATACGCCGTTCACCAGGGAGTTTTCGGGTATATAACGACCTCGGGTACTTTTATTATCATAATGGTTTCACCGATGCGGCCATTCAGGCGTTCAAGGATTCTATTCGGGTGAGATACGAGCAACCCAAGGCGCACTGTAACCTCGGTGCCGCATATTCGCTGAAAGGTCTTAATGATGAAGCAATTAAAGAACTCAAATTAGCAACACAGTTAAGAAATGAATACCCGGAGGCGCATAACAATCTGGGTCTTCTTTACAAAAGGAAGGGGATGCTGGATGAGGCTGTCGGTGAATATAACGAGGCGCTCAAAACCAACCCTTATTATGCCGATGCACACTGCAACCTGGGGAGTGCCCTTATTGATCAGGGGAGGCTCGACGAGGCGCTCTCTGAATTGGAAAAGGCCGTAAAAATTCGAAGAAATTTTGCCCTGGCACATTATAACATAGCCGTGGTTTATTTTAAAAAAGGGCAAATGGACAAAGCCTATAATAAGCTTTTAGAGGCTAACCAATTAGACCCCAAAAATGCCGACGTCCACATCAGTCTGGGTGTTTTGTATCTGAACCATCTTCATGACAACAAAAAGGCATTGGAACATATCCGGGAGGCGTTACAAATAAACCCCAAACACAAACAAGCAGGAGAAATGAAGAAAATTATCAATAAACTAACGTCTACAGAAGGAAAGCCTTAGAAGGAGTATTTCGTTAAAAATAATTTCGTAAACTCAATAATCTATAGTGAACGAAAAAAGTAAGTTGTCATTCCTGCGAAGGCAGGAATCCAGTCTTTCGCTACTTTTCTGGATTCCCATTGGAGTTTACCCCTTGCGGGGGACAGGGGTGGGAATGACACAGAGAAACAGAATGTCAACTTATTTAAGAAATTTATATACCAGGATTATTAAATTGAATATATTTCTGAAAAGGCGTAAAATATTGTCGAATTTAGGCTATCTAAAACAGACAATCGTTTTCCCGCTTTTTCGTTGGCGTTTATGATTTTACTCTGTTAGAAGACAGAAACTGTACAGTAACTTGTTAGGCGTCTCGTCCCAATATCGGAGTGAGCATCCTGTGACCAACTCCACGCAACCAATTTCACCAGATACGCTTTACGAGCAACTCAACGAACGTTCGCGCATGTATACGTCTCAATTGTGGCAGGTGCCTGGACTCTATCTCGCGCTTACCGCATGGATTCTTGACAAGATTCCTACATTCTCAACTACACTGAAAGTAATCATCTGCTTCTCTATGGCTGGAGTCTCACTTTTCGTCTGGGTGTTTGTCGCACAACTCAAATTCTTGGAGCGTCGTGCCATTCGACAGATGCAGTTGCTGGAGGGGAAAGCCCTATCTACTGGCGGCAGCCCTTGGTTTTTCAGCTTCATTTGGTATGTGAGAGCGCTACTCGTGTTCGCAACGTTTGGTTTCTTTCTCTTTGGCGTACTCACACTCCCAGTGTTGGCTTGCATACAGTTTGTTACTGCGGCTATCGGTGGCGTAATATTCGCTGCTATCTATTTTTCCCTAGGAATTTATGATCGCAGACGGTCAGAACACATTCTTAATGAAATTCGCAACGCCTCGTTGGGGGTCATTATAGAAAATGATTGAAGACCACGAACCAAATGACTGGAAAATACTTCAAGAGGGGGTATGCAGAATCTTCAATGAAATTGGGCTGAAAGCTGAAATCAATAAAGAGATAACCACACCTCGTGGAAAAGTTTCTTTGGATGTTTTTGCGATAGATCCTGGTAGTGTTGATAAAATCCAATATGTTGTTGAATGCAAAAACTGGAATAGCTCCATACCACAAAGCGTTATTCATTTATTTACAACAGTCATCCACGAAGTTGGTGCACATGTTGGATATATTGTATCAAAACACGGTTTTCAGAAAGGATCTCTCGAATATTTAAGAAATACAAATATTAATGCACTTACCTTTAAAGATTTTCAAAATCACTATATGGAAATTTGGATTGATCGCTACTTTTGTAAAAAGGTGAGTGATGAATCAAACTCTCTAATTCAATATACTGAACCAATTAACTCTCGTAGAGAAAGGTATAAAGCAAACCTTTCAGACGCGCAGCTCAAAGAATTTTCAGATCTTTATGAAAAGTATTATCTGTTTGGAATGATACTCGTTCCTATTTCAGTTAGGAGTTCAATGCCTCAATTTACGCCAAGGCCAGATATTTCAGTCAAAAATCTTAATAGAGTAATTGAAGAAACGTTGGGACCGGAAGCAATAATTGTAACACCATTTCTTCGTGATTATTTAGAGGCACTTATTAAACTTATACCTAAATTCTGCAAATGATTTTCGCGTAGCAAAAATCGGCCTTCCATAATACCCTTACTACGCAAAAATCAATAATAAACTTCAATATTTGGCGGTTTGCGGAGTTACCCGGTGGCGTTA
>SOEU01000033.1 GCA_021646415.1 Candidatus Brocadia sp. | reverse complement strand
ATTTTGGTTCTATTGAAGATATTTGATTCGTAGGAAATTATACCGTATTTGAGCCTCGTTTCATCAATAAATACTGTATATAGACAAATTTTTTCATTTGACCCAGTCTGTTTGTTTGTCCGTGCTAAGTTCATGAAAAACTCGCGCCCTTAATTCAATAATATTGCCTTTTCAAGGGGAGGAATTAGGGGTGATTATCTTAGTTGCTACCTTGTTACACACGCTTTGACAATAAAGCCAAGTAGCCATTATTTTTCCCTGAAACGCATGTAAAGCGCTGAAATTCTGCCTGATCTTGCTGGTCTGCCCTTGTACTTGATTGCATAAATTAGCGTTAATATGTATAGCCCACTTCACGTATTGTGTTTTTATTCTTAGGAGATGCTGAATCAAGTTCAGCATGACATTTTTGCCTTTATTTGCATTCCCAACTCGTTTAGGAATCTCCTTTGTGATTTAGTACCGAACGCTAATTTATGCAATTTAATACTTGTCAAGATACAGAGGATCTCCTCCATTGGATCACCCTCCTTTCGACAGGATACGCAAAGGCTTGGTTTTGGCACAAGGTCAGGATTGATCTCCGTTCCGTCGTCATGATAAAACGGCATGGAAGTTCATCCTCTTTTTATTTTCAGTTATTCTTTGACCTCTTTTACGATAAATGTACCCTCTGGGGGGTCCAGAAGAATCGTTTTGACACGCTCCTGCCACAAGTTACCAAACTCCTTCGATTCGTCCTCAGATGCCTTGCCAGAGAGCACGAGAGGTGTCAGTTTATCCATGCGTTCGTTCGTTGGCACATGATCGGTACAATACATTACTTCCACCTTTTTTCCATTGTCAACTCTTTGAAATGTTATGGCACAGGTTGCTATAGGATCGGGTGTCTGGTCCTTATCAAAGGTCATCAAATTACGCCTTTCATACTTTCCAACAGGACCAAACCCCTTAAATCCACTCTCGGCAGCGGCCCCGGTTATCATTGTTATTATCTGTGAAATCGGCCCATTTACCTTATAGTCTATACCCCCCTTAAATGTAACCTTTACATCCCCCCTCACCGGAACTTCAGCGCCGTATAATGCCTTTAATGCCATCTGCGTAGACTTATAGGCACCAGCAACGGCTGGACAAGAGTGTCCTGCAAATTTCACTGCATCGGCATACGTATAAACAAACACCCCCCCTTTATCCATTGCGCCGAGCATACTGGCTAAGGGGTCTTTAACCTTTATTGGCTCTGCCTTATCAAAAAAATCCTTGCTGTATTTTGTCTGTCCCTCTGCATAGACATACTTGTATCCTGTGAAATTATAGCTGATTAATGCAACAAGCACGCATGCAACGAGTCCTTTTAGCGAATGAATCTTGTAAAATCCATTATTCATATCTTTTATTCCTTTCAATAAAAACCAATTCGTAAAAGTTACCATAATTCTTTATTGAAGAATGAAGAAAACTCATATAAAATTATTACTCCAAGTTTTTTTACCTCCTCCTTTATTCCCTCCTTGCGAAGGAGGGGAAAGCGGGGTGGTTGGTTGCGGCTTCGCTGCGCTATGAAACTATAGTTTATATAAGAAGCTTTATTTAGGCAAGTGTATTTAGGCAGTATCTTCCAAAGATAATTTTGACATTTTTAATAAAAATATGAGTAAAATAACCCTGTCAGGGTTTCAAAACCCTGACAGGGTTAACTCACGAATTTCGTGCGTCGGATTTTGTCTTTTCCGACTTGTTCGGGTTAGGTATTATGGCGAGAAGACTCAGACTTGGCGTTGTCCCTTACATGAATGCCAAGCCATTGATTTATGGATTAGACCAACAAACAAATTCAATTGAATTATCATTTGAAGTACCTTCCCTTCTTCCCTCAATGCTGAACAATGATCAGATTGATGTGGCCATCATACCCTCCATTGAATATTTTAGAAGCGGAAATTACGCTATCATTCCAGACATTTCTATATCTTCCTGTGGGACTGTTGAGAGCGTAAAGATATTTTCAAAGGTACCAATGCAAAATATACGCACTGCCGCCTTAGACAAAAGTTCTTTAACCTCCTGCGCACTTACCAGGATCATTCTGAAGGAACAATATCACCTTTCACCTCAATACACACAATGGAGCAAGCAATACGATATTTCACGTACCGATACGGATGCAGCCCTCATCATCGGAGATAATGCCATGAAGGTTACTGACAATGAATACGTCACATTGGATTTGGGTCAAGCATGGTACGAATATACCGGGCTTCCCTTTGTCTATGCCATCTGGGTTGTTAAAAAAGACCGTCACATACCGGGCATAAACAATCTGTTAAAAAATGCAAAGGAAGCGGGAATTCAATCCGTCAGGGAACTGGCTGCTGCTGAATCGCATCGCCTTCAATTAACCGAAGAAAGATGTTTGAACTATCTAACAAAATCGATTCGCTATAATTTGGGTAAAGAAGAGATTAAGGGTCTTCAGACATTTTATCAGTATGCTGTGTCTTTAGGACTTGCCCCCAAAGGGGTGGAGATTGTTTTCAATGAAACCTAACCCGCACGAACCGGAAGTGCATTATCTGACAGGAGATGCTGAAATAATTCAGCATGACATTTTCCGCTTTTGTCATTCCGAACTTGTTTCGGAATCTCCTGCACTATAATAAGTTTTCTTCCGACTCGTACGGGTTAGGAATGACCCAAACCAAACTCATTGTTTGGAATTTTGAATTTAGTTCAATGGAACTTGTTTGTTTTTTTAATCCTTGTTATTTGGTATTTATAACGAATTTAGACAATTGAATATTTGCCAAAAGCCAAAACTGGTAAAGAAATTCGTGTTAAGGTACTCACATGACTAATCTATCCGGTGAAATCGAAGGCATTCTCGAAAAATCATTCAACAACGAAAGGTTATCTTCAAAGGAATGCGCAAGGTTGTTCTCTCTAAGGGATATTACCATCCTGGGAATGGCGGCCGATGAAGTCTGTAAGAAAAAGCATCCGGAAAATTACCGGACTTATATCATTGACCGGAATATCAATTATACCAACATCTGCACATCAGGTTGTAAATTTTGTGCCTTTTATAGAGATATTGAACACAGCGACGGCTATATCATCCCGAAAGATTTATTATTCAAAAAAATCGAAGAAACACTGGCCTTGGGTGGCAGACAAATCCTCATGCAGGGCGGCCTGCATCCGACATTAAAATTAGATTTTTATGGAGACCTGTTAAAATCTGTCAAAACAAAATATGATATCCATATCCATGCCTTTTCACCGCCGGAAATTGTTCATTTTTCAAAATTAAATGGTATCCCTGTCCGTGACGTTATACAAAAGCTCAAAGCAGCGGGACTCGATTCGATCCCCGGCGGCGGCGCAGAAATTCTGGTCGACCGATGCCGCAATCTCTTGAGTCCAAATAAATGCACGGCACAGGAGTGGCTCGATGTCATGCGTGAGGCACACAAACTTGGCATGAAAACCACAACTACCATGATGTTCGGCCATATTGAAACCATAGAAGAACGTATCGGACACCTGGAAAAGATCCGAAAACTCCAGGATGAAACGGGAGGTTTTACCGCCTTTATCGCCTGGACTTTCCAGCCCAAAAACACTCAATTAGCACCTTCGCTCTTATCAAAATATAAAGACATAGGACTGATCGGGAGTTTTGATTATTTGAAGACCGTTGCCATTGCACGTCTCTTTTTAGACAACATTCCCAATATTCAGGCATCGTGGGTCACACAGGGTGCCAAAATTGCCCAGCTCTCGCTAAAATTTGGCGCCAATGACATGGGCAGTACCATGATTGAAGAGAATGTGGTTCGTGCGGCGGGGGTAAGCTACCAGATGGGCAAAGATGAAATCGAATCGCTTATCAACGACCTTGGATATGCAGCAAGGCAAAGAGATTTGTATTATCGGATACTTTGAAGCGAAACTGTTCAGCCACGAATTAGTACAAACGCGAAACTCACAGCGGGATCAAGTTATGAGTAGGGTGGATTAAGGCGTCGGTTTTTACGCCGAATCCACCTTCATTGTACTTTGTAAATGGTGGGTTCACTCCGCTTAACCCACCCTACTTTTAGATTTAGCCTCCACCATCCTCAGTCCCAGCAAAACAAATTTCTTGTAGCAGGAGACGGGAAATATTTCACCGTAGATATAATCAAAGATATCCACCAACCAACTTCTTTGCAAACTCTATCGCCAAGCTTTTCAATACTTCGAAGGGAAGAGAGCCACCTTTATCTTTGACTATTTCTTTTGTCTGCTTCCACACTGTTTCATTCCGGATTGCATCTAAAAGTTCATATCCGCCCTATGTAAGACATTGCGGTATAAAGCAAATTCCTTCGAATGATGAAACATCTGTAGCTTCTATCAAGCCTGCATCCGCAAGGATTTTAACATGATACATAATCTGTTCTTCAGAGTAACCCTCAATCTCAAGCTTTATTTTTTGTTTCATATCCTTATGTGCTTCGATTGCAAGAAGTATTTGACGGACAAGATCCATATCTCTTTTCATTCTGCGCACCTTCATCGTTTTAAAAAATGCCTGGTCACCATGTATTTTGTTGAAAAAACATCTTACATACGTTCTAAATTTAAGCAACGGATTTCAGGACTGCAGATAAGTTGTCTTTATCAATAACGACCTCGATATACCACCCATCCCTGAACATGCCTGCGTTTAATACGATAGTATCGCCTATTTTGTCTTTTGCCCTCGATTCGTGAATATGACCTGATATACAGACATGCGGCTTGTGATTTAAAATAAAGTCCCTCACCGTTTGACTCCCTACATGCATACCACTTCGAACAATATCAGTTGCTGTATCCTTGGGTGGGGTGTGACAGACCATGATCTTCCACTTTGCATCTTTTACCTTGTTATAACCGTTTGTTAAGAACCGTTCGATATCTCCCTCACTTATCTCAGAAGGTGTATGAAAGGGTGTTGGACTCGAGGCGCCACAACCAAAAATACCTATATCTCCAAATAGATATCCATTCCCATGCAGATTTATACCCTCTTTGGTTAAATAACCATCCACCTCCTGCTTGTCCATGTTACCGTACTGCACAAGCAGGTGCTTGTTATATCTTTTTATCGAATCTAATACTTTTTTCGTCTCGGTCTTTCCATGACAATTTGTCAAATCGCCCGAAACCACAATCAAGTCCGCCGTGTCCAGGTCGGATTTTATCTTTACAAGATTGCTTGTATCTTCATGAATATCGCCAAAAGAAATAATGTTCATCACATCTCCCATGTATTTGAAAATTTATGTTCCTAAATATATCACCAAAATACAAATCTTGTAAAAAACACGGTTTAGGGAAACACTTGTATAAATACTCGAAGGGCAGAAGTGTATCGCCAGGGGTATAGTTCCCTGGGCAAAAAAAACATCAATAAGAAAATAACCCCAAAGGGGTGGAAGAAAAGGAGTTTTTCCTTTCACTCTTTCAGGGCTAAAAATATTATTAAATCTTTACTTTACCCAAGGCTGTCGCCCTGGGCTATATTCTATCAGTCCTTCGGGCTTTATCTCGAAGAGAAAAGTCTTCGCCTCAATTCAATGACATTTCCTTTGACGGGTGGGATTGGAATGGTGAATTCTATTAATGTTTACCTTTACTACAGCTCTATAGTGGCCTGATACGATTTCAAATATTTTTTCCTATTCTCCAGGAAAATACCTCTCTAGAATTTTACCTTGGGTACCTCTTTTTCTACCTCTGCAACCTCAAAATATTTTGCCTCGGTAACTCCTGTGCGCGCAGCAAAAAACCGGCCATAGAAGCTTTTGATGTAGGTATTGAGTTCCCGAACCGCATCATTATACCGTTTGCGTTCCACCGAAATGCGGTTTTCTGTGCCTTCTAATGAATCTTGCATCTTAAGAAACGATTCGTTTGCCTTCAGGTCCGGATACGTTTCCCGGAACATTAACAAACGGGATAAAAATCCTTCGATCTGTGTCGCTGCTTTAGCCTTATCTTCTATCGTTCCAGCGCTAAAATAACCCTTTCTGGCCTCAGCAAGTTTTTCAAAGATTTCTTTCTCGTGCGTGGCATAACCCTTGACGGTCTCAACAAGGTTGGGAATAAGGTCATAACGTCTCTTGAGTTGGGTATCTACCTGAGACCAGGCATTTTTTACGTTTTCATTCAGTGCAATAACCTTGTTATACCCCTTAATATACCAGGCACCAAAGATAATGCCCAAAAATATGAGAATAGCAATTGCCGGTAATATCTTTTTCATAATCTCCTTCCTCTGGAATGAAACTATGTTAAACCACAATGATCCCAACACAAATGACATAAACTGAAAGTATTAGGAATTTACAATTTGGGATTTAAAATCAAGAATTGTAAATCGCAAATCATAATTTCTTACCACCTTCCCGAAGCACCCCCACCGCCAAACGAACCACCGCCACCGCCACCAAAACTGCCAAATCCCCCAAAACCACCAGAGCCACCGGAACCAAACCCCCTCGGCCCGCCAAAGATAATTGGTGGGCCACCCCACCAGTATGATGAATGGCGTCTCCTGCCAAAAAAGCGGTTTATCAAAAAGGGGAATATTACAAGCAAGAAGAGCAATGAAAGAAACGGATTCTGACGTCCTGCCGACCTTTTTCTCAACTCGGCGATATTGGGCATTCCCGTAATTTTCATATTATTTTCTTCTGCAATCTTGTGCACCATGACGACTACGCCCTGGAATATGCCCTCGCTGAAATGTCCCTTTCTGAAATTGGACACAAAATATGTCCTTCCGACCGTACCACAAAAGCTATCAGGTAATGTCCCTTCAAGCCCATATCCAACCTCAATCCTGTAAGCGCGGTCATCCTTTGCAATAACAACGAGAGCACCGTTATCTTTTCCCTCTTGACCCAATTTCCACTTTGTAGCAAGTTCTATAGCATATGTTTCAATGGGAATGTCACCGGTCGTATGAATCGTAAGAACGACCATCTGTGCGCCGGTCTTCTGTTCCAGTTCCTGGAGATAACCATTAAGTCCCTTCTCTACAGCGTCACTGACAATGTTAGCCCTATCTTCCACATATCGCCGGGGAGCGGGTAACCCCTGTGCTTCTGCGATTGAGCAAAGGCACAAGAAAAATATAAAAAATACAAAATACCGGTACAAATTTCTTCTACTCAGGTTTGATCTCAAATTCGTCTACCCTTTTAATAACAGCATCTAATACATGATACAGGTTTTCAAATATCTCCTTGAGTACCTCGACAGAGGGATAAACATCTTTCGCTCTTATTTCGAGGAGTTTTCTGTACACGTCCATATTTATATCAAAGTGCTCTTCGAGGGCGTAAAGGACATCGCCTTTTTCTCTGGGAATTTTTTGATTACACAAAAAAAGTATACCGTGAAATGCCGGAAAATATCCGGAAAGTGACCCTACAAACAAGTCAGCCAAAGCCGTCTTGTTTCCCATAGACCTTATGTAACCCTGGCAAAGCTGTTGTAGTTTTCCTTTCAATTCCCGTTCGCACTGGAGCCGGACATCGGCCTTTTCAATCCTGATATCTTTTAAGATGTCCTCACCGTAAACCAGTTGATGGATGAGTTTCATTTCCAGGAATTCTAGCGGAAACACCTCTAACGACCTGTTGATGTAATCACGGCTCATGATAAGCGGGGCGTGTATTCTCTTTTTTCCGTAACGTTTGCCCAATGTTGCAATAAAATCAAGAAACGGGACTTTGGTCTCTTTTACAATAATTAATGTATTAATATCGGAATATTTTGTGAGATAGTCTTTTGTTACGGCGCTGCCTGTGACGTATACCGAAATGATCTCTTCTTTGCAATGGGTGAGGATATCCTGGAGGAAAGGCTCTATAATCTTCCGCGTTTGTTCCGGCAGATCAGATAGTTTCATATCTTCCATTTGGTTATTTATTATTCCCATATTTATTCTTCCGGCTTTTTTCTCAATGCCGCCTTTTTCGTTACCTCCGGATCAAAGAGTATATACTGTACATTATCCATAAAAACAACCTCCATAAGGTGCCATTATGAGCGTCCGGCGCAAACCACGTTTCTGACTTAAATACACTTGACTCTCTATTTTAGAGACTGGAATCTTTTCTGCAATCAAAATATAAGTAACGCATGATGAAATGTCAAGGTTTAAAATATTCGGGAACGTTTGGAGAAGAACACTGCAAAATTTGAAATTGACAATCCCCTTCTTTGCACATATAATTTGAAAAACATGAGTTTTCTGTTGATTTAAAAGATTTGCTGCAATTCTTTATTGTGGCAATTTTATTTTAAGGAGATTGCAATTGGAGTGGGATAAATCAGCATCGTTGCTACTGGAAAAAGTACCTCCCTTTGTACAAAAAACCGTGCGTGAAAAGGTAGAAACACTTGCCCGCGAACGTGGGAAGACCTTGATAACGGAATCGGAGGTTATGGCTGCGCGGGAAGCGTTTATGGGCAGGCCACAGAATACTGCCATGCCAGTACAGCATACCGTCGCAAAGAAACCCGTAGACAACGAAAAACTCTCCATCCTCAAAAAATATGCAAAATATTTTGATAAAGAAGGGAATCCCGTGCTGTATCAGGTGAAACCATGCCGAGGCGCGGAGGTAAATTGCCCGTTTCTTATCACTGATTCCGATATCCTGGCGGACAAACTACGAAAGAGGTTGGAAGAGTTACAGTTTACTGAGAAGTTGATAAACAAGATCGAAGGACAAATCCTTCCTCATCATACGATGAAACTGGCTGTATCAGGATGTCCGAATTGTTGTTCCATGCCGCAGATTAAAGATTTTGGTGTCCATGCAATTGAACCTGTTTATGTGGACCCTGACTCTGAATGTATTGAGTGTATGAAGTGCGTGGAAACCTGCCGGGAAGATGCAATTACCGTAAAGGATGGACATGTATCTATTGACAAAGAAAAATGTGTACACTGTGGGCTCTGTGCCAGGGTATGCCCTGTTGGTTCGATAAAGCCCTCTGAAAAAAAGTATCGAGTCATGATTGGAGGGAAGGTTGGACGACATCCCAGGTTCGCCATAGACTTATTACCTCAGGCAGATGAGTCCGCTGCGCTGAAGGCATTAGATGTCTGCGCAGATATGATACTTTCAAGTAAAACCGAACATCGGTTTAGAACACTGATAGAACAACAAGGAATTGAGGAAATTAAAAAAAGAACATGATACTTTCTGATACCGATAGAAAGATACTGCACCGCTTACAATCCAACCTGCCCCTGGTATCGAGGCCGTTCCTGGAATTAAGCAAAGAGCTTGACATAGACGAAGATACCATTATCGAACGCATCAAATTTATGATTGAGAAGGGCTATGTAAGGAGACTTGCGCCCATCATCAATACACAAGCCATGGGCAGAGAGGCAACCCTTGCCGCTGTGAAGGTCCCGGAAGACCGCATCGATGAGGTAAGTGCAATCATCAACGAATACAGTGGGGTTTCCCACAATTACCTGAGGAAAGGCAAAAACAAAAATATCCCTTACAATATCTGGTTTACCATGTCGGCTAAGGACGACGAAGAACTCCATAGCAGATTAAAAGAAATTGAGGACCGAACAGGACTTACCGTTCGGAGTATGCCTACAACAAAGAAATTCAAGATTGGCGTTCGTTTTAAAATTTATTAAACTATGACAAATAAAAAAGAAGACATTGACGTTAAACTCATTAAACACATACAAGAAGGTCTACCTGTCACGAAAACCCCGTATAAAGACATTGGACAGGCACTGGGGATGTCAGAAGATGAAGTAATACTAAGACTCAAAAAACTTCTGGAAGATGGAAAAATCAGACGTCTTGCCGCCTCTATAGCCCACCGGAAGATCGGTATCAATGCCAACGCCATGTGTGTATGGAAGGTGCCTAAGGAGCAGGTTGATGAAGTGGGCAAGATCATGGCCAGTTTTGAGGAAGTAACCCACTGTTACGAACGCCCCACTTACCCGGACTGGGAATATAACGTATTTACCATGATCCATGGTTACACCGATGCCGAATGTGAGGCCGTGATTCAGGCAATCAAGGAAAAGACAGGGTTAAATGACTACGTCGTCCTTTATAGTGAAAAGGAATTTAAAAAGGTCGGGGTAAGGATATAGTTGAAATGGCGGATTCGCTCCGTTTAATATACCTTGCAGAACTACAATCCCTTATAGGGAATGGTACGGTCCGACAGTAGAGGAAACCCAAGCACATGATCTTGCATTCCTACCAACCTCTGAAAGACATTAGCCAAGTCGTGATTATCCTGAACACGCATGTTGGTATCATGTTTCGGATTTTTATCATTTTGCCAGGCCTCGTTCCACCAGGAAAAGCCGATAATCCGAGACCAGCGGAATGCTGTTAGGTCTGTCAACGCACTTTCAGCCCACTCAGACGATCACCCCTTGCATTACCTGAGGTAACGCCGAATTCCAGCAGGACAATGGGTTTGCTGGTACTGAGCGACTCAAGCCGAGGATAGACTTCATCCATCAAATCACGAAATAATGGCCATTCTTTAGTTTTAGGCTTTTATGCCAATTGAAAAATACCGTTTGATCAATCTCCAGCGTGTTGAGAAATTGTCATCGTCAGAAGGTAAGCGCCAAATACAGTGAATATGATCGGGGAGAATGACCACGGCATCCATTTTAAAGGGAAGTTTCTTCATCGCATAGTGAAATGATTGTCTTAGCCGTACAAGATTATCAGGTTGAACAAGAATCTTTTCCCGGTTGTATGTTACGACCGTAAAGAAATACCAGCCTTGTTGCCGATAAAGTCTACGGTATTCGCTCATGGTTAGACCTTTTTATTTAACGGTGGATTCGCTTGCGCTTAATCCACCCTACAAAACTAAGCAAATATAAGCGATTTGTTAAACAAATTCCTCGCACAGTTGCCACCTACTTTTCTTCAATAGGTGATACTAAGCTAGTAAGAATTTGATTTCTATCGATGTTTCTTAGAAAAAAATAGAACGTAGAGTCAATGATTTTTAATTCCCTATTGACCCTATCGAAATCAACAATTGGAGGGGATATACCTTTATCACTTTGCATTTTGGAAAGATTATAAAGTAAATTGCTCATATCACTAGGTCTCACATCTGCGCTTCGATGATGATATTTCTTAATTTCGGCTTCTAGAGTTTCTCTTTTAATACCCTTAACAATGTCATTAAAGTCAATTGTAAGAATAGATCTAACCATGTAATAAGGAAGAAATAGCGGAGGCAATTGACCATCTTTTGTTTTCGTTGTTTTTTGTCCCTTTGCAATGTCTTCTAAAGCTCTCATATGGCGGGCAGCGTAATCCTCGGCTTTAATTTTCATTGCTCTATCCAACAAACTCGTATCAGTAATTTCTTTTTTTTGATTTACTGTTTCACGAACCTCAGCTAATTGACAAATGGTTTTAAGTAATTCTTGCACCACACCTATACTATCGAATGCATTACGTATCACTCCCTCGATTAGCTCATTTGAAAATTTAATATTAAGTTCGTTTTTCTCCTTTTTGAATTACTTGTCTAAATTCATCCTCACTCCATGGTTCAACTGGGATTTCAATTACTCTATCCAATAAATCACCATTAAACTGGGCTAATCTATTTTTTTTCTCCATACACCTAAAATAATAAAACGAATTCCTAACTCTTGAAATGTTCTCAAATCAAAGGAAAACGTTTTTTGAATTTTCATCATCCAAATAATGAAAGTTCTCTAAAATTACAAATTTTTCACTTTTTACTGTCTTTATTAGTTCAGATATATCTTGAGGCAAATCTAAATTAAATTCTATAGACTTACTTTTTTGTGTATCATCGTAATTACCTTTAACTTTTGAAGACCCCTCAACTCCACCAGACCCAAAGAACGGAATTATTGCTTTAAATTTAGCTGCGGCTCCTATGTCAGACCCTACAGATAATTTACTTTCGGAATCTGATATTATTTCTCAACAATTTCTTTCTGCAAATTTTTATCACACCTTACAAATTCTCTAAGTTCCTCTCTATTATGAGGAATATTGACTGTGATTAAGATTGTATTTTAGTTTTCGGATCATACTGAACTGTGAATAATTGCTTGCAATTAATTATATACAATTCAAGGTATGTATGATAAATTAAATGTTTTATGTATAACTTCTTGAAATACAGAGACAATTTTCAAATCGGAATTTTTGGAATCTAAGAAACAGTAGTAATGAATATGCTATTTAAGAAGCTGAGGAACTTGTGGGAAAAAAGCATTATCTTCAGGGTTTTCGTAAAGAGGTATAAGCGCTACTTTATCTTCGGTACAATATCGCTGATCGTCGTTGATATCATCAATATCTTTCCACCGCTCATTATCAAAAAGGCCGTAGATATTCTCTCAAAAGAGGTAAATCTCACGAAGATCGCAATCTTTTCAGGATTATTTCTCCTGGCGAGCTTCTGCCAGGGGGTGTGCCGGTACCTCTGGCGGATGAACTTTATCGGGACGTCCTTCCGGTGCGATTACGACCTCCGCATGGCCTTCTTTGAACATATGGAGACGCTCTCCCAGAGATTTTTTCAAAAGTATAAGACTGGTGACCTCATGTCAAGGGCAACCAACGACATTGGTGCCGTTCGTATGGCCGTAGGACCGGGATTATTGATCGGCCTGGATGCCATATTTTACTTTTTTGTGATACCTCCGATTATTATCTATTTATCCCCAAAGCTATCTTTCTATACATTTCTCCTGATGCCACTAATGCCCTTCATCGCCTATAAAATCAAGGATATCATTGACAGACGATTCCGTGATGTGCAGGAACACTTTTCAAGGATTAGCGAAAAGGTACAAGAAAATATATCGGGTGTCCGTATTGTAAAGTCATTTAACATGTCAGGACAGGAAGAAAGGATATTCCTGGGACTGTGTAAAGACTTTGTGAAGAAAAATCTTAAACTCGCCGTTCCCCAATCCCTCCTGGGGCCTGTGTTCGAATATATCACTTATACGGGCATAATTCTACTGCTTTTCATTGGGGGAAAGATGGTTATCGATGAGGCGATTACCCTGGGTACTCTGGTGGCTTTTCAACGGTATATCTCCATGATGGTCTGGCCCATGACCGCCATTGGATGGTGTTTATCCCTTCTGCAGCGTGGAAATGCCTCCATGAAACGTATTGACGAAGTGATGGATGAAAGGCCAGAAATCGTCTCAAAAGGTAACGTTATAATGCAAGTTATCCCCAGGGGTAAGATTGAATTTCGGGATGTAAACTTTCGATATGACCGCCAGACGGAATGGATAGTAAAAGACATAAATCTCAGGATTAACGCCGGACAGCGTATCGCCATCGTAGGTCCAATAGGCAGCGGAAAATCAACCTTAGTTAATATGCTTCCGCGCATCATCCCGGTAAATAACCAGAGCATCTTTATAGACGGCATGGATATCAATATGATAGATGTCAAGGTTTTACGGCGGCATATTGGCTTTGTCCCTCAGGACACATTCCTGTTTTCTGAAAAGATTACGGATAATATATTATTCGGAGCAGAAACAGCAAGTAGCGATTACATTTCCCGGCAATTTGCCCGTATTGCTGGGATTGAAGGCGAGATTCAGGAACTTCCCCAAAAATTTGAAAGTTATCTGGGTGAACGGGGAATCAACCTGTCAGGTGGACAAAAACAGCGGGTTACCATTGCGCGGGCGCTGGCCATTAATCCCACCATTATTATCCTGGATGATTGCCTTTCAGCCGTGGATGCACGGGTAGAAGACACCATCATGAAAAATATCCTGAAAAATTTTCCGGGCAGGACGCTGCTGGTCGTAACTCATAGACTACCCGCTATCAGAGATTTTGATATGATTGTAGTAATGAAAGACGGCATGATCGTTGAAAAAGGCACACATGAACAGCTTATAAGCGCCAATGGATTGTACACCTCCTTATATACAAAAGAGGTATTGGAAGAAAGACTCGGTTAGTTTTTTCTCATGGGTCAAATGGGTGACCCCACGACTTCCTAATCGTAGCCACACCCAGGTGTAGTCTGGAAAAAGAAAAATTTACCGTGACTTTTTCAAATCGTTTCTTATAAAATAGCATTATACATAATGCAGCAAGCAGCAACCAGGTCCCCCTTAGGAAAGGGGGTGGAGGGGGTTGTAAAAAAACTTATATAAAAAAGAAGTTCTTACAAAGTAATACTATACGGAAAAGGATTTATGAAATTACTTGTTGTTGCAGCAACCCTCCCTGAGATTAAACCACTCTTATTATCTCTTGGACATAGTGAAATCAAAGAATTTTGCATGAAGACGATTCCCTACCACCAATTGAGCATAGATATCCTTATTACCGGGGTAGGACTGATGCATACGGCCTATTTCATGGGAAGGGTTTTGACAGACAACACCTATAATCTGGCATTGCAATTTGGAATTGCAGGCAGTTTCAGAAAAGACATTGCCCTTGGTACGACCGTAAATGTCGTGGAAGAGGTCGTGGCAGATTTAGGCGCTGAGGATAGAGAAATTTTTTTGGATGCTACGGAATTACACCTGTTACCCCCTGATCAATTCCCCTATCATGCCGGTAAATTACTGAACAAAACCTTGGATTCGGTGTATGGAGTATCAGCGCTTAAAAGGGTAAAAGGTATCAGCGTCAATAAAGTTCATGGTTACCAATACAGTATTGATAAAACTGTTTCAAAATATCAGCCTGATATTGAAAGCATGGAAGGGGCGGCATTTTTTTATGCCTGTTTGATGGAACGTGTCCCCTGTCTTCAAATCAGGGCTATTTCAAATTATATAGAAGACAGAAACAAAGACCGGTGGAACATCCCTTTGGCTATCGGCAATCTCAATAATATCGCGTTAAAAATTATCCATCATATCACCAAGCACTGACGAAACCGTAAAAGAATTATTTCAAAGATTTTTCATGAACAAAAACCTGGAAAAGGCAGCTTCTACAAAGGAATGCCTTAATGTATGAAACTCACCCTCGGTATTTCCCCCTGTCCCAACGACACCTTCATCTTTGATGCTATGGTGAATAAAAGAATTGATACGGAAGGATTGTCGTTTGAATTGGCCATCAGCGACGTGGAAAAATTGAATACCCTCGCCTTTCAGCATGCATTGGACATTACAAAACTCAGCTACTACGCCTATGCTCACGTAACCAACCAGTATGTTTTATTAGCTGCAGGGAGCGCCCTGGGTAAGAATTGCGGACCGTTATTCATTACAAAACCGGCAAAACAAAAATCGGACTTCGAAAGTCTAATCGTTGCAATTCCAGGAAAATACACTACCGCTAATTTTTTATTGAGCATGGCATTTCCCCGGGTAACGAATAAAGTAGAAATGCTTTTTTCAGAAATCGAAAATGCCATTGTACACGATAAGGTAGATGCAGGCGTCATTATCCACGAGAACCGGTTTACCTATGCGGGGAAAGGGCTGGTTAAAATTATGGATCTGGGAGAATATTGGGAAACACAAACAGGACTTCCCATCCCTTTGGGTGGAATCGCCATAAAACGAAATATCCCCGCTGAAATTGCTCAAAAAGTGAATCGAATTGTGAGAAAAAGCGTGGAATATGCCCTTGCCCATCCTGCAGCATCCAGGGAATTCGTCAGATGCCATGCCCAGGAGATGGATGAAGTCGTTCGGAATCAGCACATCCAGTTATACGTTAATAACTACAGTGTGGATTTGGGTAACATCGGGAAGCAAGCCGTTACAACCCTTTTTGAATGGGCAAGAAGAAATAAATTAATCAATGACACCCACGAGAACCTTTTCCTTCAATTGGCTGAATAATTACCGGGCTTTGATAAAACTTTAAAAACAGGTACCTATTTAATGAAAATATTCTATATCTATTTGATATTTTGAAAATGATACCTGTTTTGCCTTATAAAATAATGGTATGTAAATCCTTAATAAATCAATGGTCAGATTTTTGCGGTTTTGTTTTTTCAGACAACCTGAGAAAGCGACTCCTCATTTCGTTCAATGATTATAGAAAAAACGCATTGACAAAAGAAGTCTTTTTCATGCTCATGCTGGGCTTTCTTTGTTTTCATACGGGAGTGTTTGCCCCTTCAAGCTGGTCTCGCTGTTTGTCACTCATTTCTAGTGCCTTTTTTCGGTAACTCTTATTCCTTTTTGCCATAGTAATTACAACAACCATTGATAACTTTATCTCTCTTTGTATCCCTTCATTGCATCAAGTTTTGTCTTTGAAAAATATGAAAGCGTTTCTGCTGTATCTATCATCGATTTTTTCCCTATGCCGTTAGAAGCACTATTTGACTGCACAGAAATGCCATGAAAAATTACAAATAAGTACACTGTGATTCGCTGTTTTGTGTTTTTCTCCCTGCCATCATTTCCACCCGGCTGTTTTAACTGTTGAGCATTCTTACCTTTAAAAAACATCATCTCTTTTTTCCCCTTCGAAAACCTGTTTGGAATACCATTTGTGCTAAGAGACCAAAAGGCATATAGCGGAGGAAAGGAACTTGAATCCTTTTTGGATAATTTCGTCGTATAAAATCTTTTGTGTTAAGATGCGTCTCGCCTGACGATAGTTTTCATTAACCTTCATGATAAGGAGTGCGTTTATGCATACTATCAAAGGTAGTTTCGTTGTGCTTTTGTTTTACTGCCTGATTGTCTTTGTATCACTTGATTTCGCAACAAATTTGATGGCAGATGTAGTTACGGTTTTTGAACACACCTATGTACGCCAGACCGGATCACCCAGAACGCAGACAGACACATTCCCCGGCGTTAAAGGCCTCACTACTATACGGGTAACCAATGGCAGTCTTGAGGGAGCAAACAACGAGAAGGTAAGCAGTGCAGATATTGTATTAAATGAAGAGACCATCATCGACTCATCCAATTTTAATCAAAATGTAGAGGTAGTAGACGTAGAGAAAACCCTTGACGGCAAAATAAATACGATTGAAGTTACCGTAAAAGGCAAACCGGGCGGAGTATTAACCGTCCAGGTACTTGCCGAAGATGGAGATGTCGACTTTGACAGCGATGGTTTTACGAGAGTCGAGGGGGATTGCGATGATAACAACTCCACCGTAAATCCGGGGGCTACAGAGATAAAGAAGAACGGCATTGATGATGACTGTAACCCATCGACACCGGATGATGATACGGGAGTGAACCTCCCACCCGATCCCGGGGAGGAAGGAAAGAAGACACTGCTTGGGATAGATACGGATGGCGATGGGGTCCGTGATGACATTCAAAGGTACATATACTTTACCTATCCCAATGATAAGAGACTCCGATTAGGTCTTACGTATTATGCTATTGAGTTCCAAGGCGTGCTCAAAGATGCTAACGACCGTGAGGCTGCTTACGAACATGCAAACAAGATGGCCCGCCATGGTGAATGCCTTTGGTACCTTAAGGGAGAGGAATCCATTGACATTTGTAATGCATTGCGCGCAGAGATACTGAATACCAGGGAACGCAGCATGGCATACATCATGTACAGTGACAATCTGGGTGGAAGAGTTATTTCTTTAGCACCAAGGAAGGAATGGAAGGACAGTTGTTCCTTTGATGTGGACGATACGGGAGGTGACCAATGAACATCCGACGGATACCTAATATATACACAGCGTCATTAATCAGATACGAATATGTCATTCCCGCGAAAGCGGGAATCCAGAAAAACGCTGGATTCCGGGTCAAGCCTGGAATGACAGACAGTTGTAAACTTATGTCGCTATTTATAGTACTTCTTGTTACCTTTCTTGCTCTGTCAGGTGTTATTTATGGTGAGGGTGAGCAACAATGTCAACCGGAGGTCGTTGTCTTTTTTGGCAATGGCGTGTGGAATGATGTGGAGAATGCCAAGGTAAGTGCATTCTTGTTGGCTGATCGATTAGAAGGACATATATCAGGAACGAATCTGGACGGTACAATAACATACAAATTAGCTTACAATCCCTCCAATGGTTATTTGGCAGACCTGCTGGAGACATTTGAACAAGATGTACAAACAAACTACAGCCTGTTCTGGAACTATCTTGCCGAATGGGATCTCATGCCAGACTTCCTTCAGGACAAAATAATTGCGATAGCAAATGAGGTTGATGCTGCCATTGTAAGCGCCAACCCGTCGGTTCAAGAGCATATTGCTTTGTATAATCAATATCTAAGTGAAGGCAAAGTGATTGTGCTTGTCGCGCATTCCCAGGGCAACTTGTATGGCAATATTGCATATCTCGGCATTGATCCACAATATATCGGTGGATTCGGCATGGTATCGGTGGCAAATCCTGACAGTTCCGTTGCCGGTGGAGGTCCCTATACGACGATTCATGAAGATTTCATCATCAACAGCATCCTCTCTGCATTACCACCGAATCTTGACAATTTCTTCGGCCCTCTCAATTGGGGCGATATCTGGGGTGGCCACAATTTTATAAAGTCTTATATGGCTCCCGGGTATAAGGCAGAAACGAAGATCCTGAATGACGTTGTCACTATGATCAACAACCTCATAACATCGAATGCGAACAGAGAAGCCGCAGTAATAGTGAATACGTATAATATCCTTGAGGTTGTCTGCGGTAATCCAGGTAAAACCCTGATAACAATACCGCAGGATGCATATATTACAGAAATCTCCACCTATCACTGGTGTGATGGAGGCCAGCCTGCCGGAACACATGCTTTATATAATCTCACCTCATTTCTCATGTATGGGCCATTTCCAGCAACAACCGACTTTCGCTTCTGGCTATCGTATCCCAATACCCATGTGCCCGCAGGAAGCTATGAAGTTATTGATTCTGAACCAGGCACCTGGTCACACACGCATAGCGGTGGATTTGTGAGAATCAGGGGAATATTGTGTTACTAACGTACATTCATTGCTCGTTTTCATGAACCATCAAGATGAGGAGCACGTTTATGCATACCATCAAAGGTCTTGTTGTTCTTTTGTTTTACAACCTGATTGTCTTTGTATTTGTATCTCCTGATTTTGCACAGGGGAACAAGAATCGTGGTTTTGTGCTCCCACCTGATCCCGGGAAGGCAGGAAAGGAAACACTGCTTGGGATAGATACAGATGGAGATGGAGTCCGCGATGACATTCAAAGACGAATAATGAAAGTTCTATAGATAGGTCACTCTTGTAATTACCGTTACGATTATTGTTGTATGAATTGTACTCTATCGTACAGGATGCATAACCCGTTTATATACCTGTTCCCGTTTATTTCAATGGACGTCCCAACAGCATATCTTTTGCGTATGGTGCAAGACGTGTTTTGAATTAGATTGATTTAAAACAAATTCAAACATTTGGTTGCGGCTTGTTGCGTTATGCATATGGCACAAGAAATCATGCCCGGACTATAATAGATTGTTTATTATTTTATCATAACGGCTTCCGTAACTCCTTATCGTAATATTTCTTTCATTTTCAGAAACAGCAGTTAACGTTAATTCCAGGTATTCTTTGGGCAAACATCCTGATACCTTATCCGCCCATTCCACTATAGCCACACCATTTCCGTAAATCATCTCATCACTCCCGATGTCCAGCATCTCTTGAGTATCTTCCAGTCTATACGCATCGAAATGATAAATCGGAATACGTCCTTCATACCGCTGCACTAAGGAAAATGTTGGACTTTTCACTGCACGCCTATCTGTAACACCCAGCCCCAGGACAATACCTTTTACCAGGGTAGTCTTACCGGCGCCAAGTTCACCAACCAGCGCAACGACATCCCCTGGCGCTAACAACATACCAAGCTTTTTACCAAACCTCATTGTTTCTTCCACACCCGCACTTTTAAAAGTCAATATTTTTTCTTTCACGGTTAACGAATACATTCTCTGTAATAATTTAGTTTTTTGAAAACCACAAAATACAATAACGCGTCACGCTTTGATAGGGGCAGGGAAACCCTGCCCCTACGGTAAATACAATATATGCTTTATTACTCTATTAAAAACTAAATTATTGCTTTTTCCTTTATTATTTAAGATGCTCGTATCCGCGTGGCTTGATATGGCGGATATTACCATCAGGAGACTTCATCTGAATACCACATCCTTTGATGATCTCCCCAATGCAACTTACCTTTACATCTGCAAGTAATCCAGATGACAAGACCCTTTTTGCCTGGGCTTTCGATAATGTCATCAGCAATTCGTAATCCTCACCGTCAGATAAAGCATGGTAAAGTGGTGTATGGCCCGTTTCCCTTGCTAATTCTACCGCTGCATGAGAGACGGGAATTCGATCTTCATACATGATGGCACCCACGCCACTCTCTTCCAGGATGTGATTCAAATCCGCCGTCAATCCGTCACTGATATCAATCATGGCATGAATCGTAAAGTTTTTGTTCAAAGCAAGCCCCTCTTTTAACCGTGGTTCGAAATGAAGATGCTTGTCAAGAATCGACCCTCCCAGTGCCCCCGTTACCAGTATCATGTCTCCTACCCTTGCACCTGAGCGCCTGATGGGTTTTAGTCCATCATCTCTTCCCAGCATGGTAACATTAATACAGAAAGGACTGCGGCCACTGATAATATCCCCGCCCACAATTTCGATATTATACTTATCTGCAATATCCCATATACCTTTATAGAGTTCTCTCGCAAATTTTTCCGTGGTATGGTCAGGGAAACAAATCGAAATTACTGCAATTGTCGGCTGGCACCCCATAGCCGCCACATCACTGATACTACATGCAATAGCCTTCCTGCCAACATCCCGAACGGCGCATTTTTTCAAATCAAAATGTGTCCCATCCACCAACATGTCTGTCGTGATGAGAGCCAATTTATCAGAAGCGACGTTTATTACCGCACAATCATCTCCTATTCCCAATATAACGTCTTTGCGCCTTTTCTGCCGCTTCCGAATCCATTCTATGAACGAAAATTCACCCATAACGACCTTTACTTTACAAATGATTCAAGCTTTTCAGAATACTATAACATCTTTAACTTGCTTGACTCAACATTTTAAATTTATTAGTATGTATTCTTTGCGTTTTTGGACACAGATGCACATGGATCACCAGATTTAAAAATAGCATAATGCCGTAAAGCCGCAACCAAATCCCCTAATCAAAGGAAACAACCCCCTAAGTCCCCATAGTTTCTAAGGGGGTGAAGGGGGTTGCGAGGAAACTTGATAATTTATATATAATGAAAAACCATTCAATTTCAGATATAAAGAACAATACTGATACAAAAAAAGCAACTGCCCTAAAATTTATTGTATTACTTGGTGTAGTGAGCCTCTTTGCGGATGTGACCTACGAAGGTGCCCGTAGTATCAATGGCCCGTATCTTGCTTTGCTTGGGGCAAGTGCAACGACGGTTGGATTTGTGGCAGGGCTTGGGGAGTTGATCGGACATGGCCTGCGGCTTGTCTCAGGCTATATGAGTGACAAAATAGGAAGATACTGGGCAATTACGCTGTTTGGTTATGCCTTAAATATGCTGGCCGTGCCTGCCCTGGCACTGGCAGGACATTGGGAAATTGCTGCTGCACTCATGATTACAGAACGTGTAGGAAAGGCAATTCGAACCCCCGCACGTGATGCAATGCTTTCTTACGCAACCAAGGAGATTGGCAGGGGGAAGGGCTTTGGGTTACACGAGGCATTGGACCAAATCGGGGCCGTGCTTGGTCCACTTATAGTTGCGGGAATTCTCTATTTCAGGGAGGGTTATCGGACTGGCTACGTCGTCCTCTTTGTACCTGCAATCATGGCTATAAGCGTGCTTATAACGGCCCGGTGGTTATATCCTCAGCCCAGAAATTTAGAAGTGGGTCAACCTGTACTGGAGACGAAGGGATTTCCCAGAAAATTCTGGCTTTATCTTGTAGCCGTTGCGATGATTGCGGCAGGTTATGCGGACTTTCCACTGATTGCATATCACTTTAAAAAAGTATCCGTTGTTTCTGACACCTGGATTCCTCTTTTTTACGCTATTGCAATGGGGGTCGATGCCATTGCGGCACTTTTTTTTGGATATCTGTTTGACCGCAAGGGCATTTCTATACTGGTTGTTGCTTCTCTCTTTTCCATGCTCTTTCCCCCATTGGTTTTTTGGGGGAATTTCTCCGTTGCCATCATCGGTGTAGCACTCTGGGGTATGGGTATGGGGGCGCAGGAATCCGTTATGCGGGCGGCTGTTGCCGAAATGGTTCCCGTAGCCAGGCGTGGTACGGGATATGGTATCTTCAATACTGGCTATGGAATATGCTGGTTTCTCGGCAGTGCACTTATGGGAGTTTTGTACGACTTCTCACTTGTATCACTCATTATATTTTCGGTTGTTGCACAGCTTGCATCAGTTCCGTTACTTTTATTGGTCAGGAAAGGCGCTTCAAAAGGCCAAAAAGCTGCTGTCTCGCTATAATCTTTTTTGTACTATAACGCAGTCATTATTAAGAAAATTTTCAATGGGGAAATAACAATCCATGTCAATTAATTTCAAAGGTAATTTCTCAGCCACTGCCATTGGAAGCCTTCCGCATACCGACGTCGAGGCGGCATGTGAGCTTATGTTTAAATCACTTCCAGAGATTCCTTGCTGGCCTCAGTTACCAAAACTAAGCGCCAGGGAAGATATGTGCATCCAATACACAGAAGGGTTGCCCTGTATTACAATCGATGCGGATAGGAAGACGGTCAGTATTAACGTTTCTCAAGATACATCCAATGCACTGGCGGGTTTCTATGAGATGTATTTGAAAAACGACCCGGATTTATTCAGGATGAGTCATGGATGTTCAACGGGATTTTATGCAATGATTGATAGACTCAACAAGTCACCTCAAAAATCTTTCCGCGCACTCAAAGGGCAGGTCGTTGGGCCAATTACCCTTTCAGGCTCCTTAAAGCTTTCCACCGGTATTACGGCCCTGTACAGCGAGGAATTCTTTGATGTGATTATCAAGCTGATGTCGATGAAGGCATACTGGCAGTTTACGAAACTTTCACAGTATGGTTTACCGGTCATTATTTTTGCAGACGAACCGTATCTTACAAGTTTTGGTTCGGCATTTATGAATATCAGCCGGGAGAGGGCAATTAGCGCCCTCAATGAGGTCTACGAGGCAGTTCAATCTCATGGCGGATTAACAGGCACTCATTGTTGCGGCAACACGGACTGGGCTATGCTCATGGAATCTAAGGTGGATATCATCAGTTTTGATGCTTATGAATTTATGGACAAGTACCTGATGTACTGGCGTGAAATCCAGGCATTTCTTAAGAGGGGCGGTTATCTGGCATGGGGTATTGTCCCAACTTCTTCTAAGGTAATGAACGTTTCGCTCAATGACCTGATAAAAAAACTGGATGAAGGTATCAAATTTCTCGTTAGTAAAGAAATATCAAAAGCATTAATTCAAGAAAGGTCAATCATTACTCCCAGTTGTGGGACAGGGACATTGACCATAGAGGAGGCGGAAAGAGTCATGATGCTGACACACGATATTTCTTTAGCTATGAAAAATTCATTATAAAAAATCCTCAAGGATTTCTCAATCGCTCAGATACTTCGAGATGGCAAGATTCTTTAGTCGTTATCTGTAATTCCGCTTGACATCCGCTATGTTATGAAATACCATCTTGACAAATTATAGCATAAAGACAAAAATAAATGTTGGGACTAAAATAGATGAACAAAAGAGGTCAAAAACAAATGACTCAACATAAACAACCACTTGCCGAGGTCTTCGGACATTTGGTTGGTGATCAATCACCCCAAGCTATCCGATACCGCTCGCATCGCCTCTGTCCATTTAATAATAAAGTTCCCAATTGTACTAAGGACAAAGCAAAGGATCCCCTCGGCGTATGCAGTGTATTCCACAATGACACTCCTGCGATAACATGTCCTATCCGGTTTAGGGAGGATTGGATTATCACCGATGATGCGGCATCTTTTTTCTTTGGCGAAGACACTGCGTGGAGTTCCCTTACCGAAGTCCGCCTGAACGACGCTCAAGGAAAGTCGCCTGGCAACATTGACGTTGTCCTTGTCGCATACGATGACAATGGAAAAATCTTTGACTTCGGCACTCTCGAAATACAAGCGGTATACATCTCCGGAAATGTTCGTGACCCCTTCGAGTACTACATGAAAGATCCCAAGTCTCGGGAACAAATGGATTGGTCTAGTATATTGACTTTTTAATAACGGAACATATAATATGATGTATGAGACAAACCGAAATACATCTTACCGAAGAGGATAAGGCGGAACTGAAGGCCTTTCGTTCGAAGGGGCAGCACATGGCCAGG
>SOEU01000032.1 GCA_021646415.1 Candidatus Brocadia sp. | reverse complement strand
TACCTCCTTGGTTCTATTTTGGTTCTATTGAAGATATTTGATTCGTAGGAAATTATACCGTATTTGAGCCTCGTTTCATCAATAAATACTGTATATAGACAAATTTTTTCATTTGACCCAGTCTGTCAGCGCAGACGTGAGTCCAACGGGCCACACGCCGTGCCGAGTAAAGTCAGCGCACTCGCTTGATTCGTATCCGATGCACCGAAAATACGAAGAGATATTTGCCGAGTTTCTTTACCTTGACAGGAATCGGTGAATTCGCTGGCCATCGACCGCGAGAGAGACGCAGAACTGATGGTCAGACACCTGTGTGGTGCGGCTGCTGAAGAAGACGGTAGCCGAAATTCCGTTGCTTCATTTCGCTTCGCAAGCATATTTTTTCTTTGACTCATTGCAACTGGGAATTTACACTGAGTAGAACGTGAACGGGCACACACAAGAGGCATGCTTGTCCGCGCCCTGTGGAGCCAGCTACGCCGCGGCTACCTGCTCCGCTGGATGGGGAGGGAAATTATGATTCTCATGGGTGGCGATAACAATCTCTCATACAACTCCCAGCATATTAAACATATTTTGATTGCGACATTGTCCCTTAAAAACGTATATTTATACAATAGCCTATTTCAACTGAAAGGACTGACATGGGTATCCTTATCGTTGATGACTCCCAGGATGAACTCACACTTACTGAGAGGATATTAAGAAAAGCTGGGTACAAAAACATCCTGATCGCCAGCTCTGCCAATGAGGCCTTCGGCATTTTAGACAGCCAGCATACCGACATTGATCTGATTCTCATGGATATTTGTATGCCGAAAATAAACGGAATCGAAGCCTGTTTCAAGATCAAAGAAGAAGCGCACCTTAAGGATATACCAATTGTCATGGTCTCAGCATATTCCGATGAAGAAAAGATTCACTGGGCGTTCTGCGCTGGTGCCGTTGATTACATTACAAAACCGGTAAAAGAGGTGGAACTGCTGGCAAGGGTCAACTCTATCAGGAAGCTTAAGGATGAAATGGATCAGAGAAAGGCCCGTGAAAAGGAACTGGAAGAAATGACAAGAGAGCTTGAAACGGCCAATAAGGCATTGGAACGCATTTCAATGACAGACGGACTCACCGGGATAGCCAACCGGCGCTATTTTGATAAAATTATTGAACATGAATGGCTTAGAGCTGTCAGGGACGGTTTTTCACTTTCGCTGATCTTCGCTGATGTAGATTATTTCAAAGCATATAACGACACTTACGGTCATCTGGCAGGCGATGATTGTCTCAGAAGAGTTGCATCGGCGCTGAAAGAGACATTGAAACGACCCGCTGACATGGTCGCCAGGTACGGGGGAGAAGAGTTCGCCGTTGTCCTGCCGGAAACCAATTTAAAAGGAGCCGTTTCAATTGCAGAGGCCATGCGTATGAATGTGGCAGTTCTTGGAATTCCTCACAGGAATTCTAAGGTTCTGAACTATGTAACCATAAGCCTTGGGGTCGCCTCAACTGTTCCCAGAAGAAATGAATCCCAGTCTGAACTGATTGTCGAAGCAGACAGGTCTCTCTATGAGGCAAAGAAAGAAGGCAGGAACCAGGTTAGGATCTTTGAGAAAAAGAAAGCAGGAGACGGAGGAGGCTTTTCCTTGGGTATATAAGCGTTCCGTGGGCGCCGTAGCAACCCGTGCGCGCCATCTCGCACAGTCCCAGTAATGAGCTGTCAAGATTGGGTGACTTCCAGATCTTTTTAACAGCGCCATCAGCGGCATGGCATAAAGCGCACATTTCCTTAAACAATCTTTCCCCTTTTTCAAATCAGGGGCATATTTCAGTGTGCGGACATGACCCCGCGACATCTTTTGTTTCCTCATTGCCAGTTAGACATCTCGCGCCAGGACGCCCCATAATTTATTATTATGAAATGCTCCTTATCCAGGGAAAAAAGCCTGTCAGTCTTTAAGTCCCTCACATGTTTTTGATCGAGGTTGCTCCCGTACCTGGAGCCTTTTCCCATCCTCCCTATGGCACTTCACGCAGTATTTATTGAATATCTTTTTACCGTTTTCCGGATGACCTCCGCATAGCATAACCGTGAAACAACCAGCGCCGTCGGTACAACGATGGCAAGCATAAAGCCTCTCCGGTAGGAAATCCGACATTTATATAGCTCGCCCCGCCTCCATGCCGGGATAATTTGCCCGATGCCTCTTTTTCATCGGAATCAGGGCCTTGAGAAAACCTAAATTGTCATACTGTTTATTCTTTTTGAAAATTTTATAATCATGGCGTCCCAACAGGGATTTTGATGTTGGAAAATTTGTTGTAACGACTGCTTCAACACCCGTTAGATACAAGGCATCTCATCATGCAGGCTCACTTTACCCCTCCTTAAAGAAATTATTTTTGCGCTTAAACGTATTGTAACAGGATTTTGCGTTGATGATTTTATTATGGAATATTATCTTTTTAAATAATTAGGGAGACTTTTAAACGGTCTTATTGATATAATTTCAAAGAACTGATCTATAAAGAATCTAAGTAAGGGACAAGCTTATGGGAAGCGAAGCATCCCGGTTTTCAATTCAAACATTTAACCTCACAAGAAACTTTGGAGAACGCACTGCCGTTGATAAACTAAGCCTGTCGATCCGTCAAGGACAGATTTTCGGTCTTCTGGGTCCCAATGGTGCGGGCAAGACCACGACCATTAAAATGTTGACCACGCTTCTTGAGCCGACCACCGGAAGCGCCATAGTCGCCGGTTTCGATATACAAAAGCAATCGGAAAGGGTACGAAAAAACATTGGATATGTCCCCCAGATGGTCTCTGCGGATGGAGCGCTAACAGGGCGAGAAAATTTGATGCTTTCTGCAAAACTCTATCGGATACCCAGGTCTGAAAGGACAGATAGGATAGAGGATGCATTACGATTCATGGGTCTTCAAAATTGGGCTCAGAAATTGGTAAAAACTTATTCCGGAGGCATGATCCGGAGACTCGAACTTGCCCAGGCGATGCTTCATCGTCCCGCAGTATTATTTCTCGATGAGCCGACCATTGGACTTGACCCCGTTGCTCGACGGACAGTTTGGGACCGGTTGTGGGACCTACGAGAGGAATACAATATTACAATTCTTATCTCGACGCACGATATGGAGGAAGCCGAGCAACTTTGCGATGAACTGGCGATTCTTCATCAGGGAAAGATCGTCACCCTTGGAAAACCTGCTGAATTAAAAGCTACGGTCGGTACTACTGCTACCCTTGACGATGTTTTTGCCTATTATAGCGGAGGTTCAATTTCAGAAGGAGGCGATTATCGTGAAGTTCGAAGAACGCGTAGTACGGCCAACCGATTGGGATAGTTCGTTTTCTCTCCTCGATTTTTTCGGTCAGAGCCTGGCCATTGCCGAAGTGGAATTTAAAAAGCTTATCCGCGACCCGGCAGAATTATTCTCCAGGGCAGTTCAACCGATTCTTTGGCTGGTTATCTTTGGGCAGGTCTTCAGCCGGGTAAGAGGAATTCCAACGGGTAATATCAGTTATCTTGCCTTCCTGTGTCCCGGCATTCTTGCCCAAAGCGTTCTTTTCAGTGCCATTTTTTATGGAATAGCCGTGATTTGGGAACGCGACCTGGGGATCATCCATAAACTTTTGGTCAGTCCAGCACACCGGAGCTCTCTGGTCCTGGGTAAGGCGCTCGCCGCCGGATTCCGCGGAGTGGTGCAAGCGATGATTATTTACATCCTTGCTTTCCTGATACGCATTGAAGTTCGCATCACGCCCAAAGCGGTTTTCGGCGTACTCGTTGCCGTCATACTCGGCTCCGCCGTTTTTTCAACATTCTCGCTGATTATCGCTTGCATCGTCAAGACAAGAGAACGTTTCATGGGGATCGGACAGGTACTGACCATGCCGCTATTCTTTGCAAGTAACGCCATCTACCCTTTGGCGCTGATGCCGGCGTGGCTGCAAGCGTTTGCAAGGGTAAACCCGCTCACTTACCTCGTTGACACCCTCCGCGGGCTGATGATAGAGGGCGGCCAGAGTGTTTATGGCTTTAGCTTTGACTTTGGTGTTATGGTAATTATCTTCATAATTATGACTTCAATTGCGGCGCGGCTTTACCCAACGCTAATCCGTTGAAATTCAGTCAATAGTCGTCAACGCTACAGAAAAATCCTGTCATAAATTTTATTGAATTTGCTTCATTATCCGTAGTACTTGAGTGCAGAAGATGGAGATCTTGTGAAATTCTGATATATAAAAAATATTCTGATAACAATCTAAAGGCAATTTGGATGCGGAGTCTGAGGCAAAGAACGGGGAACACCTTATAATCCCGATAGCCAAACCAGCTCATAAAGCATTAAGGGAGGCTATGGAAGTGGTAAGAAGACGGAAATTGAGGACTTCGTGTTCTACGATTGAGGCACTGCTCTGCTTCATGATCGATACCCGTGCAGATCTTATGGGCCACATAGATACACGGATGACAAGAAAGGTATACCCATATCAGACTCGTTCATTTTACTAACGCAGTAGGTTGCTTATGAAAAGCTACAGGACTTTAGTCAAATCTAGCACAGTCCAACGAAAAAAGGCTACAGTAAGTACCGTAACTCCTTGATTTTCTTGACAAGGCCTCATGGGATCAAATCTTTCTCCTTGAAAATCCCATGCGCTTTAAGGACGAATTCCTCGCCGGATCGCCGATTGCCGCAAGAACCTTTAAAGACACATCCGGACCGAAGCAGAAGATGATCGGGAGAAAAGAGTACTCGGGAAACGGTAAACATATTTCATAGATCTTCTCGAAGCACTTGTTCGTTTTTCTGACTTGATGAAGAGCTGAAACCATTATCTGTGCCTTGAGCGGTACCGCTTCTCCAACCTGGCACCCTATAAAGCCAAGCGATGCTCAGCATTGGATTCACCCTCTTTCTCACCCCTTGCATCCCTTCATCGAATAATTTATTTCCAGAAAATAACTTACCTAATTTTCCCCATTCTTCCTGAAACTTAGCACATCCAACCTCAGTTATCCGCATACCGTTCTTTGTCGTATTAATGACCCACAAAATTTAATTATTGCCTGCTGTTACTAATCGTGATGTGTTTTTCTGTTTTGGATACAATTTAAATTGGATTTATGTTGACTTGAAAGCCGATTACGCTGATAATATGTATATAACTGCCAAGATATCAAAAATTCCAACCTTTAAAGCAACAATTAAGACGAAGAAGACAGCAAGACACACCAAAGAGAGTTATTGAATATCTGCGTATTTAAACAGGCAAAGCAAGGTCTTGATAAGACAAAGCTTATTTGGTTTACCTTCCTTTGATAGCTTTACATCAAAAACATTTCTATCGATAATTAAGAACCATAGTCTTATAGTTTGGGCGTAAGAGACAATTTTATAAAAGGAGAACAATCCATGAGGAAATTGACTGTGTTAATGGTTTTAAGTTTGTTTGTGTGCGGTGTAACAAAAATAACGATTGCGGGTGATATTTATGGGTATGTGTACGATACTTATGGTAAAGGTTTGCCTAAGGTTAAGATATCCAGTAAAGACGATTATAAAGTTTATTGCGAAGAAACATCAGGTAGTGGCAATTATTATGTTTCTTTAGATGTAGGAACTTATACGATCAAATATGAAAAAGAAGGTTATCAAACTCAAACTAATAGTGTAAGTTTACTAAAGAATGAAAAAAAATATATCGAGATGATTGTAATGGTTGCAAAACCCAATCCCGACTAATTTATTTCCTCCTGAATGCAAACACGGTTATCACGTGTTTTACCAAATTACTGCTCGTATTATTGCTCCCATGATTCGCTAATTGATTACGTTAGCAGGGCGAAGAGGTTCTTCTCCCTATAATTACAATTCAAAATTCAGGTCTTGCGTGAAGAACTGCCTTAAGTTTGCAGGTTTTCGTGCCTCAACCCAACGCAAACTTTTCCCCACAGTAGCTTGCAACTTCACTTATTTAAGTAATGCCTCGGCAATACGCATATCCTCAGGCGTGGTAATTTTAATGTTTTCGTCTGTACCGGGTACAATATACACTGGATAGCCTGCCTTTTCCACCATTTCCGCATCGTCTGTAAATTCTCTTTTCACGTTTTTAAATTGATTGAAGACTTTTAGGATGAGTTCTCTTTTGAATCCTTGTGGTGTCTGGGCCATCCAGAGATTGTTCCTTGGAACGGTCCGCTGGATACACAAATCATCCCCTATCTCTTTCACCGTGGCCTTCATGGGTGCAGCAAGGATAGCTGCGTGGGATTCTCTTACCTTGTTTATAACCGCTTCGATAAGATCTCTTCTCACGAGTGGTCTGACAATATCATGAATCAATACGATTTCGACATCAGCTTCTGTCTGGCAAAGCCCATTATAAACACTATCCTGGCGTCTTTTGCCCCCAACAACAATTTTTTTTACCTTACAGGTATCCAGAACATCCTGCCATTGTTCATGAAGAGATTCCATCTCAGCCTCACCAACAACAAGGATGATTTCGCTGATCATGTCACTTTGAGAAAAACGTTCAATGGTGTGGAGAAATATGGGTTTGCCATGAATCTGCAGGAAGGGTTTTTTTACAGATCCACCCATACGTAACCCAAGACCCGCTCCAGCTAAAACAACTGATACTTTCATTTTGTATTCATTCGTATCCCTTTGTGCCACTTCGTGGTTAAGGCATTACAAACGTTTTTTAAATTCTCTATAAAGGTCTTCCAGAGACTGTGGAATAACCTTCACGTCTGAAATGATAGGCATAAAGTTTGTATCTCCATTCCATCTTGGCACAATATGGAGGTGGAAATGACCAACAAGTCCCGCTCCGGCAGACCTTCCTAAATTGATGCCAAGATTAAAACCCTCGGGTTTCATTATGGCCATAAGAAGCTCTTTCATGTCTCGTGTCAGCTTCATAATTTCCAGCATTTCCTGATCGGTGAGGTCAGAAATATCCGGCTTGTGCTTGTTCGGCACAATCATGAGATGGCCATTGTTATATGGATATTTGTTTAGGATACAGAAACACTCTTTGCCCCGATAAACAATGAGATGTTTTTCGTCCTGATTACCCTGAAAAGAGTCACAGAGAAAACAACCGTTTTCTTTCGGTTGTTCTTGAATATACGCGATACGCCATGGTGCCCAAAGATTTTTCATAATTGAATACCCCGGAGAAACCGGGGTCAAAAAGGGTTAAAATCTTAACGCAACAAAGATGCAAACAAATAATCGGCAACTTGCAAAAATAACAAACTCAAGGTTTAGGGAATAAAGTACTATCCGCATCCTGCACAGGTAGAGGCGGTGCAACTCCCACAACTACCAGAACTACTGTCGCTACTACCTCCCACAGACATCCCAAATACCGAAAATATCTTTTGAACATTATCGCTCTGGCAGGACGGACAAAACAGCTTTTTCCGCTCCGATGCACTCCTGAAATACTCGTCAAATTTTGTATTGCACTGATTACACTGGAAGTCATAAATTGGCATAGTAAATTACTCCACAACTTGATATTTAAGGATTTCTATTTTGTCTCAGATTCCAGAAAACGAGATTCTTCAGCCTTATTTTTATGGCAAGTAAGTCATGGGATTAACAGGCTTATCTTTTACATAAATCTTAAAATTGATCTCCTGTGATCTACCAGCACCCACCGGATTAGTATTCGCTATAGGTTGCCCCTGCTCCACATAACTGCCTTCCCTCACAACCGGATTACAACAGCATCCGTACATGGTACGGACTCCTCCATCGTGTTTAATCACGATGGCACGCATGCCATCATCCGCTTCGGTAACGGCCTCAACAATACCCTTTTTAGCGGCCACAACATCTTGGCCAGGTTGTAGCAATATACAGATACCAGAATTTTTAACTCCATTCCTCGTTTCGCCGAATTGCGACACGATTTGTCCTTTTACAGGCCAAATAAAACCGCGGGACGATACACTACCAGCAACATTGCTTGTTGCTGGTGCATAACTTGCTTGCGATGCAAACGATGTATAAGATTTTCCAGCAACGGGGATGATAAGCTTCTGTCCCACTTTCAAATCTTTTGTATTGGCGATATGATTGGTCCGGAGAATTGTATCGACAGATACTCCGTAGTTTTTTGAAATACGCCACAAAGTATCCCCTTTTTTAACTACATAGGCCGTCTTTTCGCCTGAAATAGGAGGTTGATAAGAAACCAAGGGCTTTTGATCTTCGATGGATCTCATTTCGCTCTCCAGAGGTGCCGGTATCTTTGACTTTTTGGGCTGTGAGGCACAGCCTCCGATGAAAGGCAATAAAAACGCTGCACACACAACAACAAAGTTTAGAAAATAATGTTTTTTCATTTCTGCACGATTTATGTATGAGTATGTACTGTAACGAATGAATTTTATCAGTGCTTATAGGCAAATTCAAGTGATATTAGTGAACTTTTACTTGTTACATAGGTTTTGCAAGGGTTTATGGTTTTTTTACTGGTATGTAGATTCTTTTTGATATCATAAATTTTTATTTCTCCATTGGAATTCCACAGGTTTCACAATGGTATCCGGAGGAGAAGCAAGGAATTTTAAATGATTGTTTCGCTAAGGGAAAAGACATGAGTTTATTAAAGATAGCAACTTATTCATTAGATACCCGCTGGTTTTCCACAGTCATGGCCACTATCATGATTGCATCCGTTTCCCAATGGTATGGATATGAAGGAATAGCGCCATACTTTTTATAGCAAGTTTGGTCATATTCTTTTCTGTGGTTGCTTTTAAGACCACACGGATAGCTTTATTTTATCAAGATACTTTAGATGAGCTATTCAATCCGGAAAAAACCCTGTATTTCTTCACCATTGTAGGAGCTGTCAACTTCGTTGGTATCTGTTTTTCCAAAATATTTCATCTCTATACCAATATATTCTGGTATGTGGCTATAGGTCTCTCGTCAGGTATTTCACTTTCTTCGCTTAGCATCTTGTTTCTAAGTAGGAAATCAGAGGACAGAAAAATTGAGAGCGTTCTCCATGGTGGATGGTTCTTTGTTACTGTAGGTACTCAATCTACAGCTTTGCTGGGTATTATTGTTGCTGAACATGCGATAAGATATGGAATATTTATTCAATTGTTTTCGTTTGCCCTGTGGTCTGTGGGGGCAAGTCTGTACTTCATATTTATGGTTTTCATTATTCTGAGGTTACTCTTCTATAGATTCGACTGCAGTACCGCTCTCACACCGTATTGGATGAATGCCGGGGCAGCAGCCAGTAACGGCAATTACTGGCGTCATGTTGCATCAGCATATACAAACAGCAGGTGGACCTTTTATTGATTTTCTCCCCTTTTTAAAAGGAATTTCTCTGCTTTTTTTGGTCTTTCGGACTCGGGTGGATACCATCCTTGATCATTCTGACCATCAGAAAATGTGTTTGCAATAGTGAGTCTCTTACCTTTACCGTAGGATACTGGGAGATTGTCTTTGCACTGGGTTTATATGCCGACAGTACGATTCAATTGGTCGGTTTATTTCAAGGGCAATACCTTGTTATCATTTCGATATGTTTTTCTATTGCTTGCATTGTCCTTTGGTGTTTTTCATCTGTATTTACTATCGTTCATCTCGTAATGTCCTCGATATGGGTACCCATCAACGATCTGACAATTAACCATGTGATACCCTATAGCTTTAAGCTCCACGGCAGGCTTTTTCGTGTAAAAGAGGTTGTAAACGAATGGTTAGACCAGACCATTCAGGGTGTGATAAAGAAGCGATATTGTGTAATTACCAGTAATGACCTCACCTGTCTGATTTCTTATGATATGTTGACAAAGAAGTGGTATTTTGATCAAGTCAAGGATTAACCCTTTCAAAATATTTACTTTTTCAGCAAAAAAGATATTTTTGGAATTGGCCATTTACGATACGGATTGATGATAAGTGGATTCTATCACCTGCATACCGTCTTCAAGGGCCTGTTTGTTGATGGCAAACAGATTCCCCTTTTTCCCTTTTAGCATCGTCTGTAACTGATCTAAAATATGATTAACAGAAAATAACTTTTTAATTGCCAGATAGGCACCAAGCATCACGATATTTGAGACCAGTACATTTCCCAACTTGCTGGCAATCTCTGTTGCTGGTACTTTATAGATTTTTGCGTCGGGGGAATTGCCTAATTTAATCATGGAGGTATTCACGATAAGTAATCCATCGGGCTTCAACATCCCTTTATATTTTTGATAGGAAGGCTGGTTCATAACAATAAGGGTGTCAGCCTCTTCGATAAGGGGAGAAAAGATTTCTTCGTTTGAAACGATCAGATGATAAACAGCAGTCCCACCTCTAACTTCCGTACCGTATGAGGGGAAATACGTTACATATTTACCATTAGTCATGGCCGTTTGTGCAAGTAATTTACCCAGCAGCATCATCCCCTGTCCACCAAAACCAGCCAAAATTATCTTTTCCGTCATAATTGGACTAATTAGCCACAAACAAACACGGACCTATACACATAACAAATCGTTTTATCAGACAAATCCTTTATACTACAGTATTTTATTTCCATCGAGTCCATACGTGTCAATTTGAGGCCAGCTTAGTTTTTCCTCTCCCAATCTTTTACCACCCCGAGCGGGAAGGTACCGGACATTTCTTCATCGATGTACCTCATCGCCTCATTGGCATCCATTCTCCAGTAAATTGGGCAAGGGGATAGAATTTCTATCAGGGAAAATCCCTTCTTCTCACGCTGTGTTTTAAATCCTTTTTCAATTGCTTTTTTGGTTTTACGAACGTTTTCAGGTGTGGAAAGACAAACCCTTTCCAGGTAACTGGTACCATCCAGGACCGACAGAAGTTCACACACACGGATAGGGTTTCCATAGTTTATCGCATCTCGCCCTGACGGTGTTGTGGCAGTTTTTTGTCCCAATAAGGTCGTCGGTGCCATTTGGCCATTTGTCATGCCGTAAATTGCATTATTGACAAAGATAAACGTGATATTCTCTCCCCTATTGGCGGCATGAATAATTTCCGCTGTTCCAATTGCCGCAAGATCACCGTCTCCCTGATAAGCAAACACAATATGGTCAGGATGTACTCTCTTGATACCTGTGGCTACGGCAGGCGGACGGCCATGTGCAGCTTCACACATATCAATATCAAGATAATTATATGCAAGAACTGCGCATCCCACCGGTGCCAGTCCAATGGTTTTACCCCGAATGCCCCACGCATCAATAATCTCAGCAATCAGTCTCAGGACGATTCCGTGACCACAACCAGGACAAAAATGCGTTGCTGTGTCGATAAACGTTTTTGGTCTTTCATATATGGATTGCATATTACTTTACCTCAGCTAATTGTAATAACGTATTGGCTGCGCGGCTATTGGGTACGACTTCCACTATTTTTTTAATTACTTCCGAAGATGTGGGTACGCCTCCGCCAGTCCTTCCGTAAAAATGAACCGGACATCTGCCCTCAACCGCAAGCCTCACATCCTCAACCATCTGCCCGGCACTCATTTCAACCGTTAAGATACACTGCACCCTTTCTGATATCTTCCGGATGATCTCCTTCGGAAATGGCCACAAGGTAATCGGGCGTACCAGACCAACTTTAAATTCAAGCCGCCTGCTCTTCCTGACAACCTCTTTGCATATCCGTGCGGACGTACCATAAGCAACCAGGACAACATCGGCCTTATGGATATTGACCGCCTCATACCGAACTTCATGTTCTTCTATTGTTTTATATTTTTTCTGCAAGTAGGCATTGAACTCTTCCAGTTGGCCTTTCACAGGATAAAAAGATTTCACAATATTCCTTTTCCTCCCTTCCGCCCCTGTCAGCGCCCAATTTTTCGGTGAAATATTTTTTTTGGGTTTTTTATAAAATTCCACAGGTTCCATTAATTGGCCAATCTGTGCATCTCCAAGAATCATAACAGGATTTCGGTATTTATCTGCCAGGTCAAAGGCATCGTAGACGAGGTCAGCCATCTCTTGAACAGAACTGGGTGCAAGCACGATGGTATGATAATCGCCATGTCCCCCGCCCTTTACAGCTTGAAAATAGTCTGCCTGTGATGCCGAGATATCACCCAATCCAGGTCCTCCACGCTGTATATTGACAATTACGCAGGGAAGTTCACTTCCAGCCAGATAGGAAATTCCTTCTTGTTTCAGGCTGATACCAGGGCTGGATGAGGAGGTCATTGCACGACCGCCAGCCGCAGCACTCCCGTGAACCATACTAATGGCTGCAATCTCACTCTCTGCCTGGATAAAGGTGCCACCGACCTGAGGCATCCTTATTGACATATAATTAATAAGTTCATTCTGGGGAGTAATGGGATACCCATAATAGAATCTGCATCCCGCCACTATTGCCGCTTCCGCTGCCGCTTCATTTCCGGTCAATAACTGTTTCATAATAGATATGCCCCCAGCAAATTGTCTTTATAAATAACGGTTATCACTTAATTATAAATCTCTATTGCTACGTCAGGACACATTATTGCACATTTTTTACAACCATCGCATTCTGCATCTTCTCTGAACTTCACAGGATGCAGTCCATGTTCGTTTATGACATCGGATACCACCAATGATTTGTTATGACATACAGGGACACAAAGAAGACATCCTTTACAATAACTTTCTTTTATTTTAATTACGGCCATAATTTGGTTGTCCTCCCCAGTTTAATTTTTCGCGCAACACTCCATAAAACGTCCGCGTGCCTGTATCAATCATCTGAACCTCAACATCTGACTTTTCGACCTTTATCTTATCGCCCATTTCTAGTTCGGTAAAGACCTGACCGTCTACGGTAAAACCAGTACCACTTAATTGAGACAAGATTTCCATCTCGATCTTTACATTACCTGAAACGACTAATGGACGATTCGTAAGGGTATGGGGGCATATGGGTACAATGATAAATGCGTTTAAATCGGGGGACAAAAGTGGGCCTCCCGCAGACAATGAATGTGCCGTAGAGCCCAAAGGAGTCGATATAATTAGACCATCTGCCCTGTATGTCGACACGTATTCTTCATCAATATTTAATTTTATAGAAATCAACCTTGACAGAGACGAACGGGAGATTACCCCATCATTAATACCCGTAGATTCGTTCACGATTTTACCGGCACGTTCGACACAACATAAAATGAGCATTCTTTTTCGTATCTGATAATTCCCTATAAATATTTTTTCCAATGAGGCACATACGTTTTTTTCCATAAGCTCTGCCAGAAAACCAAATCTTCCCATATGCACGCCTATAATTGGTATCTGATTTCTTCCAAGCCCCCTGCATGTCGAAAGGATTGCCCCATCTCCCCCGAAAACTACGGCTATTTCAGCCCCCGGTTTTTCAATTTTTTTTTCTTTCGACAAGTCAACAACTTCCGCAATGACATGTTTTTCCAGCCATAATTTTAAGCCGGAAATTGTATCAAAAATCTTTTTCTTGCTTAAATCGCCTAAAACCAGAATCTTTTTCATTCTTTATACAGTCAAACGTCGCTTTCCTGTCTTGGCAAATGTATTGTGTATATCCACGAACCCAAGCGTTGCAATAAATTTATCAGCAATTCCATCCTCATCCAAACCAATATTTTTCAATATCAGATTCCGAGGTCCATGTTCAACAAAACGATCGGGAATACCCATTCTCACGATTTTACCGATGTTTTCCTTTTCATCAGAAACAAGCTCAAGTACCGCGGAACCAAAACCACCCATCAGTACATGATCTTCTACCGTGATTATCAATTTATGGTTCCTGACTAACTTCAAAATAAGTTCTTTGTCAAGGGGTTTGGCAAACCTTGCATTAACTACCGTTACCTCTATGCCTTTTTCACTCAGCTTTTCCGCAGCCTGCAAGCATCGATACACCATGGCACCGTAAGCAAGAAGCACACCATCTGTCCCCTCTCTCAACACCTCAGACTTTCCAATCTCAAACGTCTTATAATGTGAATTAAGTTTTTCGTCAGGAACATCCTCTTTGGGATATCGGATCGCAACAGTTTGGTCTGAATCTAAAGCAAGCTTTAGCATAGACTTTAACTCATTCCCGTCCTTTGGCGCCATCAAGACAATTTCCGGCAGATTACGCAGATAAGCAATATCAAATACACCATTATGCGTGGGGCCATCATTCCCCACAATTCCTGCTCTATCCAGCACAAACACAACTTTATTCCTTTGCAGACAAACATCATGAAAGACCTGATCATAAGCCCGCTGCAAGAATGTTGAGTAGATAGCAACTACAGGTTTCAGTCCACCCGCAGACAATCCGTTAGCCAAACCCACGGCATGCTGTTCACAAATTCCAACATCATAAAACCGGTCTGGAAATTTTTTCCCAAAAGAAACCATGCCGGTTCCGTCAGGCATGGCAGCCGTAATACCTGCTATTTTAAGGTCGGTTTTTGCCAGTTCCACCAGGGTATCTCCGAAAACATTTGTGTAAGAAATCTTTTTGGCATCGTTTGAGGACTGTTTAATTTTTCCGTCGCACATTTCAAACTTGCCGGCACTGTGGTATTGTGTTGGATTCTGACATGCCGGCTCAAATCCACGACCTTTTTCAGTTGCTACATGTAAAAGCACCGGACCTTCGAGATGCTTTATATCATTCAATGTTTCTATCAATATCCGGAAATCGTGCCCGTCAATGGGACCAAAATAATTAAATCCAAGGTCTACAAATATCTGACCCGGGGTAGCTCCCCGTCTTATTAACTCAACAATGTGTTCCAGCGTCTTTTCAACTGGTTTGCCAAATACTGGCAAAAGGCTCAGTAAATTACGAGCTTCTTTTTTAAGATCGGCAAATAGCGGAGCAGTCCTGATTTTGTTCAAATATTTTGAAAAAGCACCCACGGTATTGGATATCGACATCTCATTATCGTTTAATATCACCAACACATTCTTCTTCAGATCACCCGCATGGTTTAACGCCTCCAAAGACATCCCCGCCCCTATAGCGCCATCACCCACAACGGCCACAATCGATCTCTTGTATCCAAGAATTGCATCGGCGCAGGCCATCCCTAGTGCAGCCGATATGGCGTTCCCGCTATGACCACACGTAAAGGGATCATAAACACTCTCATTTTTATCCGGGAAACCGCTGAGCCCCTTATATTGTCTTAAGGTTGAAAATCTCGATTTCCGACCAGTGAGAATCTTGTGAACATATGCCTGGTGGCCGACATCCCACACAATTTTATCCCTCTTAAAATCGAAACAATAATGGAGCGCAATGGTTAATTCAACTACACCGAGGTTGGAAGAAAGATGACCTGGATTTTTTGAAACAACGTCTACGATTAATTCCCGAATTTCCGTTGCGAGCCTGGGCAAATCCTCCAGCTTTAACTTCTTCAAATCTTCCGGATATTCAATACAATCCAATATCTTACTCATATTTTATCATTTGGATACATCTAAAAAGTTTATCGAATAGTCAATGTTCATTTTGAATTGTCATTCTGGGCCGTTTCAATCCCAAAATCTTTGGTACGGAAGGCACCGTTTTCACCTTTCACCAGGATCTGAATCTTTTTTTCCGCATCTTCTAACAGGACGACACACTGTTTATACAGTTTAATCCCCTCTTCGTATCCGGACAAGGTTTCATCAAGTGACATATCTCCTTTTTCGAGCCGTTCTACAATATCTTCTAATCCTTTTAATGCATCCTCAAATTTTATCTTTGCCATGATAGACTAAAATTCACACTTCGTTCTTCAAAATCTCAACAACTGAAGATACAATACCACCATTAAAAAACCGTGTCTTCAGCCTTTGACCAATAGTTAATCCTTCAATTGACTTAATGGGTTTGTCATTTTCTTCACTTGTAGTAATAGAATAACCTCTGTTTAACACTTTTAACGGACTCACACTGTCCAATCTGTTTGCCAAACCGGTCAGTCGTTCACGTTCTAATTCCATGGTATGTTTGCCTGCAGTAACGAGCCGTTGTGCAACTTCGTCCAAATCCTGCTGTAGCCTGAATATCTTATCGAATGGTCTTTTAAACGAAAAACTGTTATTAATCCTCTGCAATCTGGTTCTGATAAGCAATATTTTATTATACAATGCTTGTATAAGTCTAGTCTTAATTTTTTCTACCGAATCTTTTACCTGGTCATACCGAGGAACAACCAACTCACCCGCCTCGGTAGGTGTAAGTGCCCTCTTGTCAGCAACTAAGTCTGAAATAGTCACATCAATTTCATGGCCTACGGCTGAAATAACAGGAATTTTCGAGGCATAAATGCTTCGTGCAACCACTTCTTCATTAAAGGCCCACAAATCCTCTAAACTACCGCCCCCCCTTCCTACAATCATTACGTCAATATCGGAAATAGCATTCAAATCAGTAATTGCCTGTGCAATTTCCTGCGCTGCACCTTCACCCTGTACCTTTACCGGATAGATGAGAATTTCCACCCTTGCAAATCGTCTGTTAATTACATTTAAGATGTCTCTGATTGCAGCGCCCGTCAAAGATGTCACAATGGCAATTTTTTTCGGAAGCACAGGAAGCGGCTTTTTATGTGCGGGGTCAAATAGACCTTCTTTTTCAAGACGCTCCTTTAACTGTAAAAACGCCAGTTGCAATGCACCAATCCCTTTTGGCTCAATACGTTCAATAATCAATTGATACTGACCACGGGCCTCGTAAACAGTAACTGAACCAAAAGCCAAAATCTCCATCCCATCCCTTACCTCAAACTTTATACTGTTCGCAACGGTTTTGAACATAACGGCTTGAAGTTGTGCATCGGTATCTTTCAGTGTCAGATACACATGTCCTGATGTAGGTCGCCTTAAATTAGATACTTCTCCTACGACCCACAAGTTAAAAAATTCTTGTTCGAGTGAACCACGTATCCTCCGGGTAAGTTCAGAAATTGTCAGTATCTTGTTTCGACTTTTTGTTGTATCCAGTAATAAAGGTAACACTTGATTAAAGTTCATATATAAATTTTACTGTTGAGGTTCTTCAGTTATACTTCGGTTTTGCCCAGTATGATTTTACCCGGAATGAAGTCATACTGGACGAAGTCAGGAAATAATTTAATCACCTTCTTTAACTTCGATTCTCCGTATGCTTTCTGCGTTTCCCGTCTGGCTATCCACAACCACCTTCACACCATTTATCCGGATATCTTTATCTGCCACATCAAATCGAGTGGGCATCTGTGTCACAATAGCCTTTACTACACACTCAATCTTTCTCCCCAGGACTGACTCATGAGGCCCCGTCATCCCCAAATCGCTGATAAATGCCGTTCCTTTGGGCAAAATTTTTTCATCTGCGGTAGGCACATGGGTATGGGTGCCGACAACAGCACTCACCTTACCATCCAGATACCATCCCATGGCAATCTTTTCTGAAGTTGCTTCTGCATGCATATCCACAAAGATGATTTTTGCCTCTTTTGAAATATTTTTCAAAATCTCATCAGAAGCCCGGAAAGGACAATCTATCGGTTTCATAAACACCCGTCCCAATAAGTTAATCACCCCAACAGGATTGCCCATTCTGGAATTCTTCACAACATAGCCTTTTCCTATTGCCAGAGGTGAATAATTTGCAGGTCTCAGGATACTTTTATTGGTCTCCAGTGCTGGCAATATTTCCTTTTTATCCCACACATGGTCACCCGTGGTTATAACATCAACACCATAAGAAAATAATTCTGCTGCTATTTCCCCTGTTATCCCCGCTCCTGCTGCTGCGTTTTCTCCATTTGCAATGCAAAAGTGTATGTCTTCCTTGTCGATGAATGATTTTAACTTATCCTTCAATATAACACGACCCGGTTTCCCCACAATGTCACCAATAACCAAGACGTTAATTTTCATTGAGTATACTTTCTATGCATATGCTTAAATTTCTGTACCAGACGCTTTTCAACGTCCGGAGGGACAAATTGGCTCACACTGCCTCCCAGGCTAACGGCTTCCTTAATAAGTGTTGAATTTAAAAAAGAATATTGTTCACTGGTCATTACAAATACCGTCTCAACTTCTTTATTGAGGACTCGATTGGTCAGCGCCCGCTGAAATTCATACTCAAAGTCCGATACTGTACGTATGCCACGCAATATAATATTTGTTTTTTGTTTTTTGAGATAATCCACCAACATGCCTTCAAAACTGTCGACCTCAACATTTTTCAGATCCTTAACATATTCCCGAATCATCTCCATGCGTTCCGCCACGGAGAATAGGGCATCTTTTAACGGATTACATCCCACCGAAACAACTAACATGTCAAAAATGAGACTCCCCCTTTTGATTACATCAAGGTGGCCGTTGGTAACAGGATCAAATGTTCCGGGATAAACCGCCTTTTTCATCATATGTATATCTCAAAACCAAAAACGTCTTGATCTTTTTTCTAATCCTCTGGGAGTTATGTCAAATCTATAGGAACTGTCGTTTCTTACCGGATCTAATTCGAGCGTAATACTTCCTACCCAATCATGAAAATAGCGGGATAATACAAAATTTGTTTTAAGATTCTTGGGTTTATTTTCCGTTTCCCTGTCCCTGCCATCCTCAATTTCCAGAGACCTGAAGTCATACTTTTCCACTGCCATGATTCTCCATTTCTCGCTAATCGTGTAATCAGCCCCCAAGATAATCGTAGAGCTGATATCCCTGATAAACCGATGCCCTATAAAATATTGCCAGTCGGGTGGATTAGAGATCTCAAAGCCCGATGTTAAAACATCAAACTGAAAATCGTCTGTATTAAATTCATTCCTTTCAGAAACAAATGCAACAATATCCGTCAGTTGGGAACGAAAGTCTATATTGATAAAGTTATCCCTTCTTATAATAATACCATTGATACCATCGTTGAAAAGGCCAGCGCTTGTCGGAAACATATAATAATCTACATTAAAATCAACAAAATCTACTGTTTTCTCAAAACCAGGTTCTCCCCGTTTTGTCTGTAATTTATTTTTTATCCCGATGACTGCGACTTGAGATGAATCCAATGCATCGATTGCATCGTGTTGATAGAGTTCATTGGGGTCTTCCGTAACAACCGGACTGTAAATATAACGTAACTCAGGAACGAAGATGTGCCGTAAGCGATTTATTTTAAGGAAATCATTATAGACACTATAGCTTCTCCAATGCGTCGAACTCCAATCAAATCCAAGAGAACCGATGAAACGCCCTGTGGCAGGGCCATTTGCCTCATCAACAGAACCAGATGTGTCGATACTTTCTGTATATCCGGTAGCCCTTCCTTCTACAAAGGGATTTATGTTAAAAAACCATGGCTTAAAAGGCATACTGATGCGGTTTACAGTATCAACCCTCGTAACCGACTGAGGTTCAACCGATGGGCCTGGTGAGGAGCCAGTAAAAGAACTGTCAAGTTCGGTCACTTCCGACTGGTCGAAAGAGCCATCAAAATAAGTAGCCGATGATTCCGAAGTAAATATAAATAAGTTGTCGGCAATAGGCTCTCCAATGATACGATATGCGGCCTCAGGCAAACGTTCTGCGTATCTTTTTTCCCGCAATGAACCTACGGTTGTATCAAACCCGTTAAACTGTTCGTTAATCAAAAACGTTTCTGCAGTGGTATCATGAATTCTTCGTAAATACAATACCGTTTCACGGTCTTTTTCCTGTTTAAATTCATGTTCAAAAAATTCCCGGAGGAATCGGGGATCACTCAAATAGGAATATTCCATGTCTAAGCGCCAATCGTAAGGTAATTCCTGCCGGTGTCTCCAAAGAATAGTACCACGATCTTCTTGTTCAATCGGAATATCATTAATATCGAAATCCCCCTGGTCTTTTATATAGTAGGTATTAACATAACCGACCAGGTCTTCTCCTTTGTACTCAAAATCGAGTCCCGTACCCACCCCTCTTTTTTCTAAATAATCAAGATTTACTGTAAGGTCACTCCATTCTTTTTGCTTCCCGCCTGTAACCGCAAATAAATCCCAATCTGTCTTAAGAAATGAACCAAAACGAGATGAGCTCCCGAATTGCCAGTCTTTCAAGATTCGCTCTCGTTTCCTTACATCAAGAGATAGATATGGCAAATAAGCTACGGGGTATTTACCCAGATAAAATGCATTGTTTGTCGAAGATAAAATGTTATGAATATCCCTCTGAACCAATCTGATCCTTTTCCCTTTAAAATGATAGTGAGGATGTCCGTATCCACAAGTACTTATCGTGCCATTTTTTATTTCGTATTGTCCTTTGGCAACGTGTTTTATCTCTTCTCCGCTAACATAAGCAGGCATCCCTTCCCAAAGAGATGTTTTGTCTTTTTTTGAACGCGGTTTTATTGAGCTATCACTTATTTTAGTTTTTTTCTGTTGCTGAATAACTGTTTTTATCTTGCTATTAATAAGAATACCCTTGTCTTCCTTCACATCCTCAAATATTTTGTCAGCAATCTGTATATCGTCTTTACGTCGCATTGTCACATTTCCTTCGGCGTAAATTTCACACAAAGGTTGTTCAGAATACTTTGAACTATCCGATTCTTTCTTTTCAAACCACAAGATTACGCTGTCGGCATCTATCGTCATATCCTCTTTTTTGATTTCTACATTGCCAAGGGCAACAACGATACGTCTGTCTCCTTCCTCCCATGAATCAATACTATCGGCAATAATATCAACCATTTCTTCTTTTCGGGAAACGCCTGAAATCGGAACCTTCCGTGGAATCTCGGTGGATAAATACTCATCTTTTTTCATTAAACGAATTTCCTCGCCCCGCAGGACAACCTCCATCTCCTGAGCCTCTTCAAAAGTTTCTATCGGCTGTATATCAGGATTAACTACGACACCCGTCATCGTCTCAAATCGTAAATATACCTGTTCGTATTTTTCATAGTTTTCGCCCTGCAGAATAGTAACCCCACCCTCACAATACACCTCCACAGTTGCCTCTGTGCGTTGTACAGCCTCTGCCTCATGAAACCAGCAAACAACCGTATCAGCCGTAATCTGAAATGGCCCTTGCAATATCCTTGCATCTTTCTGAGCAACAAAGATCCGAATTCCATCTTTTTTCCACGTACGGATATTATTGGCTGACAGGGAAAAAGGCCGCTGTTCAATATTTCTTACCGTAGAAAGCAAACTTCCTGCGTAATTATACTCATTGATTAAAAATAATGCGGTGAGAATTAAAAAAGCCTGTATTATTCGCATGAGAAAAATTTAAAATGAAAGTTACGAAATGAAATTTTTTATGTGATAAATCACATAATCCTGCTCTTTCTGGGTAATCTCCGGAAAGATGGGCAGGGCTAACGTCTCATGAGAAGCTCTCTCAGACTCTGGTAAAGCACCTGATTTGTACCCTAAGTACTCAAAACATTTTTGCAAATGAAGGGGAATCGGGTAATAAATAGCCGTATCTATCCCTTTACTCTCGAGATATTTCATCAATGCGTCTCTGCTTGATGTTGCTATTACGTACTGATGAAATATATGGATATTGCGGGGTTCTATCTGGGGTAGTCGAATGGATAATCCTTTTAAATGTTCATGATAATATGCAGCAATCTTTCTGCGTTTCTCGGACCAGCTATCCAGGTATTTCAGCTTCACCGACAGGATCGCAGCCTGGATGGCGTCCAGCCTTCCGTTAATGCCGATGTGAGAATGATAATACTTCGGTTTCGACCCATGCACCCTTAAGATTTTAACAAACTCAGCCAATCCATCATCGTTGGTTGTTACAAGCCCCCCGTCACCATAACCGCCAAGGTTTTTTGTGGGATAGAATGAAAAACACCCCACATCTCCCAGAGATCCTGCATTTTTCCCTTTATAAACTGCCCCTATGGCCTGTGCGGCATCTTCAATAACCCTTAATCCGTTGTCATGTGCAATCTCAAGGATAGCATCCATGTCGGCACATTGTCCATACAGATGGACAGGAAGGATCGCCCTAGTTTTTTTATTTACAGCCGGCACTATCTTACTTACATCGATGTTGTAAGTAGCGGGATCGATATCCACAAAGACAGGAACGGCCCCTAAACGCGCGATTGAGCCGGCCGTTGCAAAGAAAGTAAACGGTGTCGTAATAACCTCATCACCATTTTTAATACCACATGCCATTAAGGCTAACAATATTGCATCTGTACCCGAAGATACTCCAATGGCATGTTTAACAGAACAAATTTTTGCTATGCTATTTTCAAACGATTCGACAAAAGGGCCGAGGACAAAGGACTGACTGGCTATTACCTCTAAAACGGCTTTATTTATTTCCTCTCGAATACTTTCATACTGCCGCTTTAAATCCAAAGAACTTACTTTCATCAATAAATAATGGCTATCAGGTAGTCAATTAATTTTTAATTCCTAAGTTTGCCAAACTACTATATTTGCATCACTGGCGGTTGACATTATATTTAGTAAAACGAGATTTGTCAATTAAAAAAGGCAGTCCAAAACACCCAGTGTTAAATAATCAGGAATTTCAAAGTTTGTTGCAGCGCGAACTTCGGTTCGCTTACATCCCATGCGAACTAAAGTTCGCTCTGCATTGAAAAAGTAGCCGAAGTCCTAATTTATTACGCCTTGCCGGACAAATTTTAGGATACCTGTATAATTAGACTTGACACCACTATAGATATTAGTACTATGTAATCGTTATCTTTTAATATAATATCCATAGTGTTCATTGAATAGACAGTTCTTGCAGTTTTTCATTCATGACAAACAAAATTAACCAATCCATAGAACCGGCAAAGATACCGCCACCTCCACCCCATAAACCCATGAATACCTGGAAGCACCTGGTTGCCCATGTTTGCATATGGTTTCTGGTAGTCGTCCTTATCATGGTTTATTTCACTTCAACAGGTTCGCCTCAAGCCGGCCTTCTAGAAGTCGGAATATCTGCCCTAATCTTCGTCGTTTTATTTCACCTCGTTATGAAATTCTTCCCTCTTATCACTAAGATCATTACCTCGGTGATCGTAATAGGATTTGGAATAGCATTAATCTTTGTAAATTATCATTATTTGAAAGCCGTTAAAAAGGACGCCTCCCTGAAGCAATTATTAGTGGGAGACCTGCTCGTTCATAAGATTTTAAAAACCGCCAAAAAAGAACCCATTGCTTTAGTAACCAAAGAAGAGATGCCTGAAACGGTTACCGAACCAAAATACGAAATACCGCAACCAGCGATATCGCCTGGTCAATTCAAAACAACAATTGCAAACCCAATCATAGCTGACCCGGTAGTATCACACATTACAGCACTTGCACCCGTAGTGAAAGCTGGAACAGTGTTTATAACCGGAAAATATGAACCGGGAATATCGGCTCGCGGTATGAAAGAGGGAATTTCGGGTTTGCAATTTACGACAAAAAAATCTGAACCCATAATTCAGCCAGTTATGGAGAGACAGACGCTTACGTTTGCGTCACTTCTTCCGTTCATTCAAGAAACGTCAATTGACCAATTACAAAGCCATAAGATTCAACCCCCTCTATCTGAAATGACTTCAGCGATCAGGATTATTATGATAAATTTGAGTGGGCCTTTAAAAGAGGGCCGCATACCGATTGATTAAATTACTACGATAGGGTCGGTAATGGAAAAAGTTATATAAAAACCGGTAGAAAAGGATGAGCCACTGAAAAACACAGAGAAATATTTACTATCCTCTGCGTGGTTATATTTTAACAACACCCAGGATCAAAAGGAGTAGTGTATGAGAATGAATATGGTTATACCGCTCATGCTGTTCGTTTTAGTAAATGTGGGTTATTGCCAGGATCATGATAATGATGAGTCTTTGGATGCTGCGATCAAGGCATTTCAACAGGCAGTAGAAAAAAACCCTAATTATGCTGAGGCGCACTACAACCTTGGGATTGCGTATAGTGAAAAAGGAATGTCAGAAGATGCCATTCGTGAATACAAAAAAACGCTGGAGATTGAACCCAATTTTGTCAGGGCATATAGTAATCTCGGAGTGCTGTATTATGAAATGGGTCGGTTAGATGAAGCCATTGAAGCACTTAAAAAGGCTATCGCCGCATCTCCTCAATATGTGGAGGCACATTATAACCTGGGAATTGTTTATCATGAAAAAAAGCAATACCCTGATGCCGTTGCAGCCTTTAAAAAGGCAGTGGAGATTAATCCAAAATTTGAAAGAGGGTATTATAATTTAGGTGTCACGTACGCATCTATGGATGCTATGGATGAATCCCTCGTCGCATTTAAGAAGACCGTGGAAATTAACCCTAAATATTCAGACGCCTACTATAATATGGGTGTTGCCTATGCAAAGAAGGACCTCCTTGACGAGGCTATTAAGTCTCTGCAAAAAGCCCTGGAACTCAACCCAAATGATGATAAATCTCATTTCGCTTTGGGTGTGATCTACCAGGCCAAACGGAAGGTAAAAAATATCCGGTGAGAAATCTGAAAAACCGTAACAGACTACCCTAAAAAGTACCATTATTGCTAAAAATATCAAAATTGTTTTAGGATTAAAAACGTGCGTAAACAAATGAAAGCGTTTCTGCTTGCCATTATTACAGTATGACGACACCTTTGAAAGACCCTTTGTAAAAGATCGCCTGGAATTAATCGATGACTTTGCTTTGAACTGGCAAAAATGAAATGGCTCATCGCAGAAATACACGGATAATGCAACTAAAGAGCTTCATACTATACTTTATTCTTGGCGGCACCATCGTAAGTGTGGTGACATATATGGGTTCCCAGGGAAAGGGCCTGCTAGCCGCCTTTGTTGCAACTTTTCCTACCATGACCGTACTGACTTTTACCCTGATTTATAACAAGGCAGGGCAGGCCTCCACGGTTCATTACGCCAAGGGACTCCTCCTGATGACTCCGCCCTGGATTCTCTACGTCTTGTGCCTTATCTTCCTGCTACCCCGGTGGGGGTTTATAAAATCGCTTATTGTTGGCGTAATGACTTACATGGTTCTTGCAGGCGTTGTCGGTATTGTCGTAAAGCATTATAAATAATCGGAAGAAGCAACGGCGAAATAGCTATAAGGTATCGCACAACTGATAAAGATATAAAAATTTATCATGTCATGTACAGAATTAATAAATACCAATTCAACGAATTTAAGTGCCAGGCAAGTTTACACAAGTCCAATTATGCCGTTTTAATTAATGTACCTGACAAGGGGATAAAATATTCACCTGACTTTGACTTTTCAGAGGAATATTACATCTTGAAGGAACTCAACCACCCGCAAATACCAACAGCCAGCGATTTTGGGCAGGGGGATTTATTCAGAGACGGGAAATTTTTAATCAAACAAAATTTTATCGTGTTACAACACATCAATGGATACGATCTTGTAGATTATTTTCAGGAAAAAAGCATTGAAGATGCGGAAACTACCAAGGAAGTCATTCAATCGTTTATAACCGTTTGCGACCCGTTACAGCACCTTCACAGCAAATACTATGTCCACTGCGATTTAAAACCCGGGCATTTGATCCTGAATCAAAAAACAGGATTGATACACCTTATCGACTTTGAATTAGCCATTAAAAGGGGTGGGATTATTAAGGGGATTAGCAGGGAATATGCATCTCCGGAACAGTTACAGATGCTTAACTATCTCAAAGACATGCCCCGGAAGGTCCATTATGAAGCGCTTTCTTCTTCCATTCGACTGGATGGCAGGACGGACCTGTATTCTTTGGGTCTCATATTATATCAAATAGTAACAAAGAAATTATGGCAAGCAGAAAAAGTTCCACCACGCAAAATCAACTGCCAGATACCACAAAAACTGGAAGAAATCATAAATGGACTATTAGAACCAAACATCGCCAATAGAATTCCATCAGCGGAAGAATTAAAAAAGTTATTAAGCAACATTTAAAGTATAATCGTTTTCGGGCAATTAAAATAACTCGTGAAAAACGCCATTTTATCAGACATTCACAGCAACGTAGATGCCTTACTGGCTGTAATGGAAAAAATCGTTGAAAAAGAAGGTAACATTGACAGGCTATTGATCGCTGGCGATATTGTTGGCTACGGCGCATCGCCAAATGAGTGCTGTGACATTGTCCGCTACTTAATCTACGGCAGAAAAAAGGTCTCTCTAGAGAACATCAGTAAAATCGTTGCACAACCATACCTCGACTCCAAACAGCAGGACAATCTGCTCAATGCTATTATGGTATTGGAAAAGAAAGGTATTGCTATTAGTGGTAACCATGATAGAGAGGCCGTTGGCGAACCATCCCTCACGACCGAAATGAATCCCATAGCAATGACTGCCGTAAACTGGACCAAAGGGGTGTTGAAAAAGGAGAATATAAAATTTTTGAAGGGTCTTTCCTTAAGGATGAAATTTAGCAAGGAAGATTTTGAAATCGTACATAGTACGCCTTCATATCCCCAAGGATACGAATATGTCCGGAATGCAAGCGTGTTAAGGTATACAACTCTATGGTCAAGGGTAACCTTTGGAGGTCATACGCATCGCCCTTCAGCGTATATTTATACAAAAGAAACGAGAACGGTAAATGCCTCTGTCCTTGTTCCGGCAGATAATTACGACATGAGACTGATGCTTATTGAAAAGCAGTCAACGAATAAGGCAGAATCTTTCGATATCGATTCAAACAAGGAATGGAAATATTACATCAATGTGGGTTCGGTGGGTCAGCCGCGGGATGGGAATCCACAAGCATGTTATGTGATGTTCGATTCTGCCGCAAAACATCTCGACTTCAGACGGGTGCCGTATAATGCGGAAGCCGCTTCCAAAAAAATAACAGAGGCAAAACTGCCGAGTGAATTGGCAGAAAGGGTATTAAAGGGGGTTTAGAAATCTTTACCAAAAACAAATGTCCCACTCTTCCCGCCCGATTTTTTCACCAGATGAATATCGCTGATTACCATCCCTTTATCTACGGATTTGCACATATCGTATATCGTAATCGCACAAACAGTCGCCGCGGTAATCGCCTCCATTTCCACCCCAGTTTTCCCGGTAACTCGAACTTCTGAAAATACTTCAATTTCATTCACGGAATTATTCGTATAATCAATCTTTACACTCGTTAAATTGAGTGGATGGCACATAGGAATCAGGGTAAAGGTTTGCTTTGCCGCCATAATGCCCGCAACTCTGGCCACCTCCAGCACATCTCCTTTCTGTATTTTTTTATCCATCACAAGCTGGAATGTCTCCGGTTTCATAACAACCTTTGCATGGGCAATGGCAATTCTGTCCGTAATTTCTTTATTACTGACATCCACCATGCGGGATGCGCCCTGTTCGTCAAAATGGGTTAACTGTGACATTTGTTTAATATCTGCCTCTCTTTCTGCGGCATTTTTAATTGAGAAATTTTATAATATTTATTGAACCAACGAGCTTTATGAATCTTTGCAGGGATTTACCCGCCTCTGCGCACCATTACCATTTTCTTGTTTAAGCATTACAGGATACGGTTGTGTGGTATTAGCCGTATATCAAATTACTTAGCTATTGATGTTGCAATATTGGGACTGTTCGGATTTACATCTATCATTCTGGTTCTAGGGACAACAACCAGATCCATATCTTCCATGGGTATTGCTCCGAATAGCATCCGATCTCCCATGACCAGTGCACCGGCAAATCCGACCCGATGCTTGAACCGTAATTCAATTGGACCAACGTAAGGAACCAGCTTCTTGCTTCCGTCCGCTAAAGTCACTTCTTTTTTGTCAATCTCCTCTAATCCAAGTTGTATTTTGATATGATCGGGAATGCATAAGTGTATCGACCTTGTATCCACCAACGCTTCGGTTTCAACCGGTTCTAATTCAAGCCTTCTTGGATTTTTCAAGATTACCTTTGTGTTTACGATACCCATGATTTGTTTACTCCTTTAAAAATCTTTATCCAAGATTTATCTTCACATTTGAGTCGAGTTTTTAACAGGTAATAAAGCGACTTTTATCAGGTACAGTTTCCAATTCATAACTTAAGTCATCGGGTATTGTAATATTCAATCTTTTCATAGTATTAACCTCCCGCACAGATTATATACCTTTAATGTGCATTATCAATACATAATAATGATTTTCAAATTCGCACTATTCATAACGCAGCGAAGCCGCAACCAAAATTACCGTCCCTCTTTCCCCTCCTTCGCAAAGAGGGGACTTCGTCGTGAGCTCAGTCGAACGATGAAGAGGAGGTAAAAAACTTACACAAAAAACGTACAACCATAGTGTATATTTTCGTGTCAATACTATAAAAAGTAACATCTTAGACGTTTGAAAATTGCCTTTAAATAAATCGCCACTGCTTGTTCCCAAACCATGTGCTGAACTTGTGGAAGCATCTGTTTAGGAACACAATTGCAAAGAAACTGAGTTTCTCGTCCATTACACTCCCAAACCATATCCTCATGAAACCTGTCCTCACGGAAGTGGGGAATGAGGAAGGAGTTTGGGCGCGAGCAGTTGAAAGATACCTATCAAAAAGATAAATTGTTACAAAAGTTGTCATTCCTGCGAAAGCAGGAATCCA
>SOEU01000031.1 GCA_021646415.1 Candidatus Brocadia sp. | reverse complement strand
TGTGATATCGATAGTCACTTATCATATTATTTCAGCTTGAAACAACTCGCTTTTGAAAAATAGTGCCTGCTAGGGTTTCTTTTTCAAACTTTTTTGTCAAAGAACAGTTTCATTTGGCACAGTCTGTCCGTTTGTCCGTGCCACCCTGTATAAAAATCACGTTTTGTGAGCATTTTGAGTATATATACTGAAAGCCATTCAGGCAAGTTTGTCCATAAAACACCCTACCCCGAACGAGTCGGAAAAGACAAAATCCGAAGCACGAAATTCGTGAGTCAACCCTGTCAGGGTTTAAAACCCTGACAGGGTTAATGCTAAAAATGTCACCCTGAGCAATAAAAGAGATTCTTCGCTTCACTCAGAATGACAAGGGGGAGGTATTTTCAGGTGAAAATTCCTATACGATCAAGTTAATTTTTACAATGCCATTTTTTCCCTCACCCCCATTAGTTTTCATGTCCTTGCTTTCTTCAGAATATCCTCATACAGGCCTTAAAAGTCTATTCCCTTGACATTCCCAACCCCATTTTTTATAATTCTTTAAAAGCTTATTTCCCAACGAATTCGGAGGATTTTGCCAAATTTTTATGGAAAATTCAACTATGGGTTCTAATACCTGCCTTGTCGGATTGCAGTGGGGTGATGAAGGTAAAGGAAAGATCATCGATATACTTACGGAATCGTTTGATATAATCGTAAGATACCAGGGTGGAAGCAACGCAGGTCATACAGTTATCGTAAACAACGAAAAATTCATATTGCATCTCATTCCTTCGGGAATCCTCAGGAAAAACAAATGTTGTGTCATCGGCAGCGGAGTAGCCCTGGATCCCCTTCAATTATTGGAAGAAATCGCTGAATTAAGGAAAAAAAATATAGAAGTAGGCGATAACCTTCGCATCAGTGAAATAGCACATCTTGTATTTCCCTATCATAAAAAAATGGATGAACTTTCTGAGTCCGAAAAGGGCGATGAAAAGATTGGTACGACCCGCCGGGGTATCGGGCCGTGTTATACCGATAAAATGGCACGTACTGGTATACGGGTAGCCGATCTTTACCATCCTGAGCACTTTAAACAAAGGCTCAAAAAGGTTGTAGAGGAAAAAAACAAGATGTTTGTGCGTTTGTATGATGCAGATGCGTTATCGTGGGAGGATATTTACGATACGTATTGCGAGTATGCAAAGCAGATAAGGCCATTCGTATGCAATACGGTAGTGTTTATGGATGATGCCATAAAGGCCAAAAAAAAGATATTATTCGAAGGTGCCCAGGGTTCATTGCTCGACGTGGATTTTGGCACCTATCCCTTTATCACGTCATCCTCCGTTACGGCAGGTGGTGCGGCGGTTGGCACGGGTATTTGCCCCAAACAGATACACAAGGTACTCGGCGTAATGAAATCCTACGCGACACGGGTTGGCAGCGGTCCCTTCCCGTCCGAATTAAATGATGAATTGGGTGAGTACTTAAGGAGAAAAGGGGGAGAGTATGGTGCTACTACAGGGAGGCCCAGACGGTGCGGCTGGTTTGATGCGGTTGCTGTAAAGCATGCAATAATGGTGAATGGTGTAGATGGTGCTGTTTTGACAAAACTGGATGTGCTGGATGAACAAAAAACGATAAAGATATGTGTAGGCTATAAATTTGATGATAAAGTATACGACCTGTTTCCCACAGATTTGGCAGCACGACCCGATTGTCAGCCGGTATACAAGGAAGTGCCCGGTTGGCAGAAAGATACCTCAAAAATGCAGAATATAAGAGATATCCCTTCGCAAGCGAAGAGTTACATAAATACCCTCGAAGAGATTTTGGGTATCAAGGTAGAAATGCTTTCTGTTGGTCCGGACCGTGGTCAGATTGTGAATCTCGTATGAGTGGAAATGGGCATGTACCTTCCCACATTGCGATTATTATGGATGGGAATGGACGATGGGCAAGGCGAAGGAGATTGGTAAGAATCCGGGGTCATCAGGAAGGGGTTGAGTCTGTTCGAGAAATAACGCGTGAATGCGCGAAAAAAAATTTAAAACAGCTTACGCTCTATGCGTTTTCCCAGGAAAATTGGAAAAGACCGAAGAGGGAAATTAATTTATTGATGAAACTCCTGAAAGAGTTCCTCATCAAGGAACGGAAAGAGATTGAAGAAAATAATATCCGTTTAACGGCGATTGGCCGGATAAGCGGTCTTCCGGAAGATGTGCAGAGAGAACTGGCTATCAGCATAGAAGAAAGCAAGAATAATACCGGGATGGTTCTCTGTCTTGCACTCAATTATGGCGGGCGTTCCGAGATTGTCGATGCGGCAAAAAATATTGCGAAAAGTGTTAAAACGGGAAAGATGGGTTTAGAAGAAATTACGGAGGAGACCTTTAAAAAATTTTTATATACAGGTGAAATGACGGACCCAGACTTACTCATACGGACGGGTGGTGAGATGCGGGTAAGTAATTTTCTTTTGTGGGAAATTTCGTACACAGAGCTTTGGGTCACCCCAATCTGTTGGCCAGATTTTCGGAAGGAACATCTTGAGGAAGCGATGAAAGACTATGCACGCCGGGAGCGCCGTTTTGGTGGGTTGCGAGAGTGAGTACGTTGCAAACGAGGATCATATTCGGCGTTATTCTGTTCGCGATGTTCTTTGGCATTCTTGTATTAGACTCTCTTTATTCCACAGATATAGGTTTCGGGTGTTTGGCTATCCTGGCTGGTGGAATTGGTTTAAATGAATTTTACCATATTGCGAGCAAGAATGGTTTCTCTCCATTTCGCATATCCGGTATTGCCGCAGGTGTGTGGTTGTCTGTGTCATATTGGTTATCTATACGCACAAATTCTGGCATTGATTACCATTTTTTCCGGCATGAAACCATCGTCATCCTCATCTTCTGGCTCCTGTTAATCCAGGCTTTTACCCGTAATACAAAAGATGCCATAAAAAATATTGCGGTAACTCTATTCGGTATTTTCTACGTGGTCTTTCTCCTGAGTTTTGCCATCGCCTTGCGTCATTTCCCTAATGGTCTTTGTATAGTAATTCTGGTTTTGCTCGTTTCCAAGTTTGGTGACATTGGAGGCTATTTATTTGGCCGAAAATATGGGAAACACAAGCTGGCAAAGGTTATCAGTCCGAATAAGACGATAGAGGGCGCCTGCTTTTCACTTTTTTCAAGTATCTTAATAGCACTGATTTTTAATCTCGCCCCGCAGGCGAGGGTGATGAGTTTGCCGTGGTCTTTGTTGTTTGGGGTAACCGTGGGTTTTTCTGCTCTGTTGGGTGATTTGGCAGAATCACTTCTCAAACGGGATGCGAATGTAAAAGATTCAAGCCGTCTGGTACCTGCCTTTGGGGGGGTGCTGGATGTCATTGATTGTTTATTGGTCAGCATGCCGGTTGCGTATTATTTCTTCGTATTTTTTAAATTAGTTTAGTATGAATCAAAAAGTTAAAATTCAAAAACATCCTGTAAAGAAAGAATATTTTCAAGAACCTCTCACCTATCAAAATACACTCATCCTCGAAAACGACGCAGAAGCATCCGTCCTGTATGGCAGTCACGATCGGCATCTGCGCCTTGTCAGGGACGCCTTTCATGTACAATTAGTAGCCCGTCATGGACTCCTGAAACTCGAAGGAGAAAAAGAACAGGTAGATACCAGCAAAGAGGTATTGAACAGATTGCTGGAAATCGTTCGTTCTACGGGAAGATTAGATCTAGAGGACGTGGAACAAGCCATTGTTGATGCAAAAAACGAGCCAGGTGAGGGTACCACCCAAACGATTGACGTCTTCCAACGGGGCGCCTTTATAAAACCAAAGACAGATGGCCAGACGAAATACATAGAAGCAATTAAAAAAAATGATCTGGTTTTTTGCATAGGGCCTGCAGGCACGGGAAAGACCTATTTGGCGGTAGCCATGGCCCTCTCTTTTCTGAAAACTGGCCGTATCAGGAGAATTGTGCTTGCCAGACCGGCCGTAGAAGCAGGAGAAAAGCTCGGATATTTGCCCGGCGATATTAAGGCCAAAGTAAATCCCTATCTGCGCCCGCTCTATGATGCCATAGCAGATATGATGGATGTCGGGCATGTAAAAAAATATCTGGAAACTGACCTGATAGAGATTCTCCCTCTTGCCTATATGCGCGGAAGAACGCTGAATGATTCCTTTATCATTTTGGATGAGGCGCAAAACTGCACCGTAAAACAGATGAAAACTTTTTTAACGAGACTGGGTGTTAAATCGAAGGTGGTGGTAACGGGGGATATTACACAGGTTGATTTATCTGCCGGGGAGATGTCCGGATTAATTGATGTCCAGGAAAGGTTGATGAACATCGACAACATTTCTTTTGTATATCTGACTAAAGCCGACATTGTCCGGCATAAGCTCGTTCAGGACATTGTTGATGCGTATGAATCATAACGATGCGAAAAATTTCTGTGAAATTGGAGATTACAGACCTGCAAAAATTTTATCCTATTGATAAAGGCAAGATAAAAAAACTTGTTACCGGCGTTCTAAAAGCCGAGAGAGAGGAGAAAAATGCAGAACTCAGTGTTGTTTTTGTAGATAACAAAAGGATAAAAGAAATTAACAGAACTTTCCTGGGACATAATTATGCCACCGATGTACTGAGTTTTCATTATCATGAGTCTTCCCTCAAAAGTAACATTACCGGCGAAATTATCATCTCTGTTGAAATGGCTGCTAAACTAGCGCAAAAACATGGGTATTCAATTGAAGGGGAAGTTGCCCTTTATCTGGTTCATGGTTTATTGCATCTGCTCGGGTACGACGACAAACAGAAAGGAGATGCGAAAAAGATGCATCAGAGAGAAGGAGAACTGTTGTCGAATTTTGGTTATAGCGTTCCCCGGCCGAACTGAACAACGGTCACTTACATAAAAATATGTCCATCTTCAGAACAGAAGCGATTGCACTGGGAAGGACAGATTACAGCGATTCCAGTCAGATAATTACCTTCTATACCCGTGACTACGGTAAGATCCAGACCCTTGCAAAAGGATTCAAGCGTACATCGGGAAGGTACAGTTCGAAAGCAGTCGACCTGTTGACATACTATCAAATTCTCTTTATTAAAAAAGCGCATACGTCTCTTCATACCCTTACTGAGGCCGTTTTACAAAATAATTATCCCCTGTTACGAACCGACCTGGATAGATACTATATGGCTTCGTGTACGGCAGAACTCGTTAATGAATTTACCGGGGAAAATGATCCCAGTGAACAACTCTTTGATATTTTTGCAAACACGCTGGCAGGAATAGCAACGGATACCGATGCGATGATATCATTGTTAGCCTTTGAGATAAAAATGCTGAAGGTCCTGGGTTATTTGCCTGAATGGGGGTGTTGTGTGAATTGTAAAAACAGCATTCCGCAGGTATCCGGAGTACATTTTAACGGTAGAGAAGGGGGGGTATTGTGCAGGAAATGTCAGGTTAAATTTAAAAACGGGATTGTTGTTCCTGCTGGTGCAATACGCATTGCCGGTCGATTCGTGGATATTAATTTGCAGAGATTAGAACGTGTCAGGATACAATCATCTATTTGTGTTGAAATCGAAAAGATGCTGAGATATTATATTAGTTCTCTCTTAAACAAAGGGCTAAATTCCTGGAAATATATCAAGATCTAACAGGATATTCTGAGTGAATAACATGCTGAAATTAAAATATCTTTTTCTTGCAGGTATCATATTCTGTATGACGGCGACTTCTTCCTATGGAAAATGGGTATGGAATAAGGAGACGGGCTGGATGGAGTCTCCTTCTACTGCAATTTCTACATTAGATCAACGTTACAAATATGCCCTTTCTCTTCTGGTTGAACAAAAGTATACCATTGCAGTAAAAGAATTCGAATCGATTGTGAATATCGCCCCTGATTCTGAATATGCGGAAGCTTCTCAGATAAATGTTGGATGGGCCTATTTTCTCAACGGTGACTACAAAAGGGCTCTGAAGGCCTATGAGAAGGTCTTACAAAAATATCCGGGGACAAAAAGGACAGAGGAAATACTCAGGCGGGAGTATCAGGTCGGCATTGCACAGATGGATACGAATGAGGAAGCGGCGATAAGTGTTTTCGAAAAGATTATAGAAAAGCATCATTTAGGACCTATTGCCTCTGACGCACAGGTAAAAATAGCGGATTGTTACTTTAAACTTGGCCAATATGAAGAAGCCCTTGACGCTTATGAGAAGTTTTTGGAAAATTATCCAAAGAGTGAATGGGTTCCTTACGTACAATACCAGATACCGCTTTCAAAAGTTTATCATGAGAAGCAACAGGAACGCAATTATGGCCTCCTGATATCTGCTCGGGAAGGCTTTGAAGAATATTTAGTCTCAAATCCACATGGTATCCATGCAGAGGATGCAAAGAGAATGATTGAAGAAATAAGAATTATTGAGGCGGAAAGGGAATTTAACATTGGAGAGTTTTATCTGAGAGTGAAAAAACCTGCTTCGGCCGTCATGTATTTTGAATATGTTAAGGCTGATTTTCCGGATACAATATGGGCGGAGAGGGCTAACGAAAGGATTGAGTTCCTGAGAATGATTGAGGCAATAAAATAGAGGAAGTACAATTAACTATGTTGAAATATTGCTTTAAACACCTATTATCAGACCATATGGTAAAACGTAAATACATAACACGACACAACTGCATCCAAATAGACCACCCCTCTTTTCCCTCCTTCGCAAGGAGGGGATATGGGGAGGTAAAAAACTTTTTTAAAAAAAACTTTTTCCAGGGTAATACGATAACGTCTTTTGCTTACCTCGCTTTGTTGGTACTTTTTACTATTTTTATTGTGAGTTGCGGCTATTCTTCAAAATCGTTACTCCGTTCCAATGTCCGGAGTATCTATATCCCGATTTTTGACAACAATACCTTTCGGAGAGGATATGAGTTTGACCTTACCAAGGCAGTTCGTGACCAGCTATTACTCAGAACGCGTCTTAACATTGTTGACAAGGATGAGGCAGATTCCATCTTGTTTGGGAGGATCACGGGTGTTGACGAGAATGTATTGATTGAAGACAGGGAGGATAATATCGTTGAAAGCCGGGTTACGGTGTCAATCGAAATTCGATGGGTAGATAAGAGGACAGGAAGGACCATTGTTGAGCGGAGAAACATCAAAAGACCTACAGAATTTATCGTTCGCAGAAGCGAAACACTCACTTCTTCCGGTAATGAGGCATTTGTAAAAGTTGCTCAAAGTATCGTGGATGCGATGGAAGAGGACTGGTGATGCGGCGAGGGGATTGCATTGGGAACCTGAGGGGTTGATGTAACAATCAGCGAAAATGATTTAGCAAGCAGAAAGCCGAAGGCAGTTGACAATGGAAATCTGTCATTACCTGCCTGCTGTTAATTGCCAATTGTTTATCTTCAACTGAAATGAACACGAATCTATACGAATACGAACAAAAAAACGAAGATATTACTGATAATTTTAAAAGGAGGTTTTTCGATGTGCCGTTTCCACATGGCATATTACATCTCGGTAAGAAAACATATGTCATGGGAATCCTGAATGTAACTCCGGATTCATTTTATGACGGAGAAAGATATAACACACTGGAAAATGCAGTTGATCATGCACTCAAAATGGTAGAGGAAGGGGCAGATATTATTGATGTTGGCGGTGAATCTACAAGGCCTGGTGCACATCCTGTATCGGAAGCAGAAGAAATAAAAAGAGTTATTCCCGTGATTAAAATGTTATCAAAGCAGATACGGAAACCTGTTTCCATTGATACTTATAAGGCAAAGATTGCTGAAAAAGCGATTGATGCAGGGGTATCGATTATCAATGACATCGGTGGATTGCTTATGGATAAAAAGATGGCAAAAATTGCTGCAGAGACAAAAGTTCCTGTTGTCATTATGCATAAAAAAGGAACACCCAGAACGATGCAAAAATATCCCCTGCGGAAAAATGTATTACCAGAAATAATGTCTTCTCTCAGAAAATCTATCTCTGTTGCGATGGATTCCGGTATACAGGAAAACAGGATTATTGTAGATCCTGGTATTGGTTTCGGTAAGACCGTACAGCATAACATGGAAATCCTGAGGAGGCTGGGAGAGTTGGGAAGTATGGGCTTCCCCATATTAATTGGCACATCACGAAAAAGGTTTATTGGTACTATTTTGAAACTTTCTGTTCAGGAAAGTTTATATGGAACGCTTGCAACTCTTGCCATTGCAGTCATGAATGGTGCGCACATTGTGCGAGTTCATGATGTACGTGAAGCTGTCCAAATCGTAACAATGTGTGACGCAATCAGGAATAGTTAATGTTAGAAAGTATAGCTGAATTATATAACAATGTAAATGTCTGGATGATAGGGAGGTCTCTGGGTGAGATATTTCTTATCTTTACGGTGGTATATGTTGTTTTACGAATCATGCAGGGTACCAGCGGGACGAGCATTCTGAGAGGTTTGGCATTCATTATCGTTTTGATCTCCATTGGCGTACTGTTTTTTGTGCGAAAATTGCAGCTCTCCACAATCGATTGGTTAATGACAGAGTTTGTCCCCGTATTTATCATTCCCATTATCATTCTTTTTCAACCTGAATTCCGGCGTGCACTGTTAAAGCTTGGTCAAAATCCTGTTTTTCGCATGTTTGCAAAGTCTGAATATCAGGTGGCCAATGAAATTATAAAAGCTGTTGAAATTTTATCCAGAAATAAAATTGGTGCACTCATCGCTATTGAAAGAGAAGTTGGCCTGGATAACTTTGTGGAAACGGGAACGAAATTAAATGCGAATGTATCGAGTGAATTGCTCAATGCCATATTTTGGCCTGGATCTCCCCTGCATGATGGGGCAGTTGTTATTCAAGAGCAGAAGATAAGCGCTGCGGGCTGTTTGCTTCCGCTTACCGAAAATACAGAACTATCAAAGAAACTTGGCACACGCCATAGGGCGGGTATCGGACTTACGGAAGAAACCGATGCTATGGTTATCATTGTATCAGAAGAAACTGGTACGATTTCTACCGGATTTAAAGGGGTATTGAATCGGGGCGTTGATGAAAAAGAACTGAAAAAGATCCTTGATGAACTATCCACAGAAAGATTTGGAGTTGCAAGGAGTGCCCAGGTTTGATCAAAGAGATATTTACCGGCAATATCCTCACAAAGCTTATGGCAATGGTTATGGCTGTTGCCCTTTGGTTATACGCGATCAACCGGCATACAGGTGATTTAACGGAGGTGGTTAGCTTGACCGTTTCTGTTCCTGAAGGCATCACCGTTCTGGAACAAAGTTTTGAGGAAATTACCATACATCTGCGAGGTCCGCAAAATGTGATTGACACGGTTGCGGATATGATAAAGGATCGAAAAATTATGGCGAGGTATATTGTGCGAGAATCTCCGAATATGATTGAAGATCAGGTCAAACAAACGATCTTCATAACGGGGGAGCACCTGGATCTGCCAAGTGCCGTTAAATTGGTTTCAGTATATCCTGAAAAGATCGATATAGTGCTCGGTAAATTACAAAAAAAGAGGTTAAAAGTCAATTTGCTAAAGAAAGGTGAACCGGCTATCGGATATGCTGTCGCAAATGAATTTGTCTTTCCGGGGGAAGTGGAGGTAACAGGCCCCTTAAATGCTTTAAAAGAAGCCACTTTTATTCATACAGTTCCTATTGATATTGGTGGAATTACCGGAGAGCAAAACCGTACGTTCCCCTGGCGGATCGAAATAGACCAGAAGGTAACAGTTAAACGTGGCGATAAAACCATTTCAGTGCCGGTCGTATGCAATGAGGATGTGCGGGTATGGTTACAGATTGTGGAGCAGCAGGATACAAGATTATTTGAGAAAATGAAGATCAAGATAATAGGACCTGCGGAGTACCCTTACACAATTAAACTGCAGGATGAATTTTCCAATGTGAGGGTAAAAGGCCCTAAGCTTTTGTTGGATAAATTGAATGCTGAAGATATCGTATTATATATTGACGTTACTTCATTAAAACCACCGGGGCCATATAAACAACCCGTAAAATGTATTCTACCCAAAAACGTTGAACTCGTCGATAAATTACCGGAGGTACACTTAGACATTCGGGAAACCATACGTTCTGCGGAGGTAAAATGATAAAGTTGGGAGTAAATATAGACCATGTTGCTACAATACGGCAGGCGCGAAAGACATTCGAACCAGACCCGGTGACGGCGGCATCTCTGGCAATCCTTGGGGGTGCAGATATCATCACGGTTCATCTGAGAGAAGATAGAAGGCATATACAGGACCGTGATGTGAGATTGCTGCGGGAAACGGTATTTACCAAGTTGAATCTCGAGATGTCCGTTGCACGGGAGATTGTAGATATTGCAATTGAAACAAAACCGGAGCAGGTAACCCTTGTGCCCGAAAAAAGGCAGGAAGTTACAACCGAGGGGGGGTTAGATGTTGTTTCTCAAAAGAAGGTACTTGTGGATGTCGTCAAAAGATTCAGGGATGCCGGTATTCTCGTTAGTCTTTTTATTGACCCGGAGGAAAATCAGATATCTGCGGCAAGGGAAGTAGGTGTACAGTATATTGAACTCCATACGGGAAATTATGCAAATGCAACTGATGATATTTCCAGAAGTAACATGGTTGAAAAACTTCAGATGGGCATGAAGGCCGCTCAAAAGTTAGGATTACGGGTAAATGCGGGACATGGTCTGACGTATCAGAACGTTGGATTGCTCGTAGAATCCCTGGATGCTGAAGAATTGCATATTGGGCACAGCATTGTGTCACGGGCAGTCTTTACAGGGATCCGGAAGGCAGTTTCAGAGATGAAGGAGTTGATTTTCAGGCATTCCTTAGAAAAACAGACTTACCATCATTGATGGATTAAATACCGTTCGTCACGATTCACCATTTTGTAATAGGAATCATCAAGTTGGGCAAATGGGTTAAACAAAGTGAACCCATCGGTGTCGTAGTTTTGCAGGATGCGCTTCTGCTTCATCCCAAATGAATATATGGTAAAATTTCAAGCCACTTTTACCTCAACACACGTCTTTATTGCAGCATTTAATTCTTTCAATAAGTCTTCAAGGTTGACAGGATTAATTTGCACCGCTTGTCCCAAACTGATCGTTCTGGCAAGGGTATTCCTGAGGATGGGATTTTTCAGTTGTTTGAACCCAAAACCTACTAATATGTCCAGGGTTTGGGGATATTGCTTGATGAGCTGATAAACATTGGTATTGGCTGTTGCGATTTTGATTTGTTCTGTAGGCTCTTCTTCTCTGTCGAGCTGCATGGTTTTCCATGCGTTTATACCAAAGAAAAACATGGCTGCATATTCGAGAAAGCCACTCATTCCCATAATAGGATAAACTTGTGGATAGAGATGAGTGGCAATTGGTTGAGCAGCTACCCTGAACATACATCCAATATTTATAAACACGAAAGTAGCGTTGAGTAATTTCGGACTGCATAATTTTACCCCTTTGCTCAAAGGAATCATCTTTGATGCGCACCCCAGGATCATCATGCTAATAAATCCGACAAAAATGGCGTGTCTGTATGCGCCAAACAGGGCATGAGAAACTCGTTCTCCCGAAAGCGTTTCATAGACCGTAAAGGTTAGGAGTGCACCTTCGGAAACAAATAACCAAACGAGTGCGGCTCTGATATATTTTCTAAATCCAGTTGGTAAATTAGTAGGATTTTTAACCGTTTTCTTTCTGTTGAATAAATTCAGATTATAAATAAATAAAAATACTCCAAATGTTTCCAGGAAACCTGCAATACAAAAAACTGCAGTAAAAAAGCCATGGAGGTTACTGGTATATTCCTTGTAAAACTCCGAGATCGTCCGTAATGCAATTGAAACATTCAGGATATATAACACATAGCTGCTGACTTTCTGGTTGGGTTCCTGGATGCCCAGGAAAATTGGCAAAGTCTTTGTAAATATTCCAATAATAACCATGCAGGCAAATCCCATGATCTGTATATGACGGATAGGATTCTTAAAGACATCCGGGATGTCTGTATTTCCCACTACATTAAAATGGAAAAAGAGAGCGACAAAAGCAATGGCCTGAATAATGAACCAGAGATAACTGGACAGGAGAAACCCTTCATAAATTTCAAACTTTTGTTTTTCCGAGGAAAAATACGTCCTGCAAATAACATAGATGAAAATAGCTATCGATGCGGCTTGAAGTGCACATCCAAACAAAACGGGGATCTTTAGGAAAAACAAACCTGAGTAATACGAAGTCGTTTTAAAGACAAAGGAGAGAAAAATGCCGGCTACCATCAAAAAAAAAGATTTGTAAGCTAACGGTGTGCTGTAGAGCATGGAGTTCCAAAATTTGGGTAAGGCAAAATATGAAATACCCATGATAAATAAACCGACCCAGCCATACACCTGTGTATCGCCATGTGTTTCTGTAAGGATCCAGGATACGGAAGTTAGGGAATTTTTAAATGCCATGAAGGCCAATAGTGATGCACCATAAAGACACCCGGTTGAAAGTACAATAATAATGGCCGTCTTTACGAAAATCTCATAGACATGATCGGTTTGTGGTTTTGTAATTGCGACGTCGCTGTTTGAATCAATTTCTCCATCGATAAGTTTTTGAATGTCGTCAATCAGTTTGGCAGGGCTGATATTATGCATCTTGGCAAAGAAGGAAAGGGGTTTGTCGGGGAGGATATTCCCACCGCACATAATGCCGTAAGTTTCAAATATGCGGCGGGTTACAGGGAATTTTTCAATAATATCTTTGACGGTGTTTTCTTGCCGTATCCTTTCCATAGGTGTAGTTCCTTACGTTTCCGTAAAACCATCACATATTTTGCAAAATAACATTACAGAAACATCTTGTAATTTATTCAGCGCATCGTGATAATATGAAATTATTACTAAAAAGTAATATATCAGACGTGTAAAGTAGTGTCAATGACTTTCTATAACTGGGCATTTGCACCAATAAGAGTTATTTGACACCTGATGGTAAATACTATAAGCGGGTTTTTCGTAAAAATCATGTTCTATTCCACCCTTTCCCCTCATCGGCTCATTCTCATTGGGTTTATTTCTATCATTGTAATAAGTTCTTTCCTCCTGACGCTTCCAGTTGCTTCTGTTTCCGGCAGTTCACAGCCGTTCATTGATGCCCTGTTTACAGCCACTTCTGCTATCTCTACTACGGGGTTGACTGTGGTAGATGTGGGTAGTTTTTATTCCCTTTTTGGCCAGATCGTTATTCTCACGCTAATCCAGATCGGGGGATTAGGATACATGATCTTTATTGTTTTGGTCATGTCGGGACTTGGCATACGGCTATCCTTGAGTGGGAAATTGATCTTGCAAGAATCGTTGACTAGTCCACCTTATGAAGAAGTTGTACGATTCAGTAAAATGATCATCTTTGTTACTTTTGCATTAGAGTTTTTGGGCGCCGCGGTTTTGAGTCTCTATTGGATGAAGGAATTTTCCGTAACACACGCCATCTATTTGGGGGTGTTCCATTCCGTCTCGGCCTTTTGTACAGCGGGTTTTAGTTTGTTTCCCGGCAACCTCTGTGCATATCGTGACAGCATTATCGTAAACACGACAATAGATGTCCTTTGTATCGGAGGAAGTGTTGGGTTCATTGTAATATATGATATCTATTATGCGATCTTTGGGAAACCAAAGGAAGATGAGCCACCGAAGAAACTTTTAGCCCATACCAAACTGGTGTTGATCATGCTTCCGGCTCTCCTGATTACCGGAGTATTATTAATATTCGTTTCAGAATGGTCTACGCCATTGCCATCATTTAAAGACAGACTTTTAGCCTCCGTATTCCAGGCTATATCATCTTCAACCACAACTGGTTTTAATACCTTCGATATGGGAACGATGAAAACAATGGGGTTAACTACGATGATTCTATTAATGTATATTGGTGCTTCTCCCGGTGGCACTGGTGGTGGAGTTAAGACGACTACCTTTGGATTATTGATTTCATCGATTATTTCTGTCGTATCTATGCATGACGAATTGATAATGTTTGGCAGGCATATATCCAGCAGAACAAAGGATAAGGCGTTTGTCATTTGTACCATTGCCGTTTTACTGAGCATGCTGGATGTTTTAATACTGTCTGTAACAGAAAATGCGTCTTTTATGGAAATAGTATTTGAAACCGTATCCGCATTTGGAACGGTAGGGCTCTCAACGGGCATCACGCCTTCATTAAGTATGGTGGGTAAGATTGTTCTTTCTGCTACCATGCTAATCGGCAGGGTGGGTCCGCTCGCAATAGGATATTCCATCAGAGGCAAGTGCAGGCTGGTTTCGATTAAATATCCGGAAGGTGTAATGTTGGTAGGATAATAAGGGATAACCGCCTTTTTATTTTGCTTAGTTTAAGCGATTGTGTTATTTTTTAGTAAAGTTGTAATTTTGAAATTGTTTTGAATTTCGGACTTCGTCGTGAGCGCTCAGTCAAACGATTTCATGCTTCGGATTTAGCGGTTTTTTATGAACAAAAACTTGCACAAAAAAGGAGTTTTTGCAAAGGTATACAAGAGGAGACATGAGGTATGAGACAGTTTGCCGTAATTGGGTTAGGAAGATTTGGCCGCAAGGTAGCGGAGACATTAGCGAAAAAAGGTGCTCCTGTCATTGCAATTGACAGCAATCAGGAATTGGTAGAAAAAGTAAGCGACTTTGTCACAAAGGCCATTCAGATGGACAGTACTGATGAGAAGGCGCTGGGGGCCAGCGGTATCAAAGACGTGGATGTGGCAGTGGTAAGCATGGGTGAGGATATTGAGTCGAGCGTTCTTACAACGGCGCTTCTGAAGAACCTGGATGTTAAAGAAATTATTGCGAGGGCATGTACACCACTTCACGCCCAAATATTAAAGATGGTGGGTGCAACCCGTGTCGTATTTCCGGAAGAAGATATGGGCATTCGTGTAGCCAATAGCATCCTTTCGCCTGGTGTGCTGGAATATATTGAATTGGGCGCCGATTATACCCTTGCAGAGATTGAGGCAAAAAGCGAAAGTATTGGGCGCACAATCAATGAGTTGGACTTGAGGACAAAATATGGAATTAATGTCCTGATTGTAAAAAGAAAGGTTTTTGAAGTGGGAGAAAACATAGAAGAAACAATAGAGAAAGAAGTTAAGGTTTTGCCTACATCCGATTATAAGATTCAGGAAGGGGACGTTCTTGTCGTTGTCGGTAGCAGCGAGGATATTGAATCTTTTGAAAAACACATGAAATAACATGCGGAGTATTGCTTTAACAAATCAAAAAGGGGGCGTGGCAAAAACAACGACCACCGTTAATCTCGGTGCCTGCCTTGCTCAAATGGGCAAAAAGGTACTTTTAGTTGATCTGGATCCCCAGGGAAATCTCAGTTCATGGTTAGGACTTGATATCCATAGCCTCGAACGGTCCATGTACAATGTGTTTTTGGAAGAGGTCTATTTTGAAGAAATTCTTACGAAGACATGTGTTGAAAATATGACCCTGGCGCCTGCCAATGTGGCATTGGCAGGGGTTGAACGGATTCTCGCCCATGAAAAAGGCAGAGACCTCATTCTGCGCAAACGCCTATTGTCAGTTGCAGACAAATATGATTATATTATGCTAGATTGCCCTCCCTCGCTGGGATTGATTACCATTAATGCATTAACCTTTGTCAAAGAGGTCTTTATTCCATTAGAAACGAAGGTATTGGCTTTAAATGGTTTGGTAACTTTGATGAATACCGTACAGGTGGTAAAGGAAAGGTTGAATCACAACCTGGAGGTGACGGGTATCATTGCCTGCCGTTTTGACGGTCGGACAAACCTCAGTAATGAGGTGTTCAATCAGATTAAAGAACGATTTAAAGAGAAGGTGTTTAATTCCATTATCAGAGAAAATACCCGCCTTGCCGAGTGCCCTATCTCCGGAAAACCGATTACCCTGTACGCACCGGATAGTCCGGGTGCCATAGATTACACAAATTTAGCGAAAGAAGTATTGGAAAGAGAGAAAATTACCGCTGATCGATGAGGTTCATGTCTTGAAGTATTACCGGTACTAATCTCGTATCGATAAATTCTTTGCGAAGGAGCCTTTCCGTGTCAAACTGCTCCAAAAACAGAAAGTTTTATGGTTTCTGTCCTGCCTGTATCCCAGTATTTTATTATGTTTCCTTTTCCTATGTTTGATAAGGACTATAGTGACCTATGCCAATTTCTTTAACGGATGAATTACTCATGCCTGGAAGGACGTATTTTGTTGGATTAAGCTATCAATTTTAGCATACACAAGAGACGGTTGTGAAATAGTTAACACTGTGCATTGAGAAATGGTAAGTTCTTAGGAACAGATGGATTACTTGACAAAAAACAAAATCTATCTATTGTCTTTTTTATTATTCTGTGTAAAGTGAGGAGTTCAATTTGCCCGATGGTAAATCATGGGAAGACCATAGTGTTTCGGTTTGCACTCATATTTACTTTCTCCGTATCATTCCAGATTTCTGCGGGAATTGCCAAAGAAAGAATTACGCTGCCAGGCAGGACTCATGCCAGTGAAAATACCGTCATTATAATTCGAAGCCAGCAAATTGCGGCGTATAATGAGGCAATTAAGGGTTTTGAAGAAGGATGCAAAGGGAAAAATATCTCCATAAAGGCAATCTATGATTTAAAAGGGGATCCAGAAGAATGTAAAAGGATTATTCAAAATATCAAAAACAACGAACTCAAACCTAAGCTTATTCTGGCTGTGGGTGTACTTGCAGCAACCCTCGCAAAAGAGCAATTTACTGATATTCCCGTTATATTTTGCATGGTTATTAATCATGAGCGCTTCAATTTACAGGGAGCAAACGTTACCGGTATTTCTTCAGAGGCATCCTTAGAAGACCAGTTTGCTATTCTGAAAGAGATTCTTGGCGCACAGAAGAACGTGGGGGTCATTTATGACCCAACAAAAACCGGAAAAATTATTTCAGAAGCGACTGCAGTGGCAGGGAAATTTGAATTCAATCTTATCAAAACAGAGGTCTTGTCCGAAAAAGAGGTCGTATCTGCATTAAAAAATAACATCAACAGAATTGATGCATTGTGGATAGTACCAGACGGTACGGTTGTTACAAAAGATTCACTCGATGCGATCTTCAAAAAAACCTTGAAAAATCGCCTGCCGACATTTTGTACTTCAAGCGCAATTGTTAAGGCTGGCGCATTAATTTCTATTTCTCCGGATTATCGATACACGGGTTTGCAGGCGGCTCAACTGGCACAGGCGTTATTAAGCGACCCGACGACGACTTCATTGGGGATTCAACAACCAGATAAATTAACATTAACCTTCAACACCCAAACGGCTGAGATAATCGGGATAAATCTCTCATCGATTAAATCTCGCGATGATATAGTCTTGTATCCATAATTGTGATTGATTTAAGAATCATATGATTGGTATCCGTACAAAACTTATCCTTTTTATGAGTTCACTGGTAATCATTATTGGCATGCTTAGTTGCCTGTTCTTTTTAATTCATGCAAAAAGGCAACAGGAGGTGGCGCTAAAAAGTTTCGGTACATCCCTTGTTATGCTGCTTGCACAGGATATCGAAGTCAAATACGCCCTGAGTTACTCACAACCTGCATTTCTTGATACCCCTGTCAAAAGGATAAAGGCTCTCGACAGGGAAGAAGAAATTGCTTATTTGCGTATATCAGGTATCAAGTCGGTCTTGTATGAAGAGAAGGCACCCTGGCTTGACATCGAGATGAAAGAAATTCCCACCGGAAAAGGTTCACAAAATCTGGATATACTGCTTACCGATTGCTTGCTTGCCTGTTCACGGGAGGCATTCTATGATTTTTCTGTACCTGTTCTCGAACAAACTTTTTCAGAAGAGGTATTTGCCGCACAGGTGTTCGAAGCAATCCCCGTAAATACAAGGCAACATACCCTGGGTTTTTTACAAATTGGTTTATCACCGCATAAATTGAACAAAAGGATCCATCAGATTATTTGGCGAAGTGTTATCCCAATGGGTTTGATCATAATTTTAGGCGGGATATGTATTACCGTTTTTCTCACCAAATACATTGTTTTACCATTACAACAAATGGCAAATATTACGCTTGATATTGCCAGAGGTGATCTCACACGTACTATAGAGGTCTATTCTAAAGATGAGATTGGACAATTATCCATGAATTTTAACCGGATGACCAGTTCACTTAAGACGTCTTATGATGAACTAAAGCAAGAAATTGCTGAACGCAAGAGGGCGGAGGAGTTGTTGAGGTATCGGGCAAAGATGGAAGAGCTCGTTGCAACCATATCAACAAACTTTATCAACTTGGCACCAAACGAGGTTGATGATGGTATAAACCGTGCGTTGAAAATGATCGGGGAATTCGCTGGTGTTGACCGCAGTTATGTCTTTCTGTACTCAGACAGTGAAGAGAGGATGGACAATACGCACGAGTGGTGCGCGGAGGGCATTCTGCCACAGATAGAAAATCTTACGGGAATTCCTGTTAATCATTTTCCATGGGGGATGGAGAAGCTGAAGCGGTTCGAAACTATTCATGTTCCTCGGGTAAGTGACCTGCCCGATTGTGCAAGCGCCGAAAGAGAACTGCGACAATTACAATCAGTTCAATCATTTGTAATCGTTCCCATGATTTATGGTGGATCACTTGTTGGACTTTTGGGATTTGATTCGGTTCTGAGGCAGACAGCATGGACGAGTGAAGATATCGCCATGCTAAAAATGGTGGCGGAAATATTTGTTAATGCGTTAGAACACAAACGAATGGAAGAAATGTTGCGAGAAGCAAACAGTGAATTGGAAATGCGCGTTCTTGAACGGACTGTCGAGCTTTCAAATGCCAATAAACTTCTCAAAGAGGAGATTGCCGAACATAAAAAGGCGAAGGTTGAACTAAAGAAATATGAGATACTCATTTCTGAAATAAGTGATTTGCCGTATATTTGTGATGCGGGCGGAAACATATTGTTTGTAAATCGCACCTTTGAAAAACTTACCGGTCACAAACCAGAAGAGTTTATTGGAAAGCCATTCGCACCTCTTTTCGACGAAGAGAACCTGAAAAAAGCAACAGATGTTTACACGATGACATTGAAAGGAGCAAGTCCGCAATATGAACTAATTTTTAAAGATACTGGAATTTTATGCGAATATAAAAATCTTCCATGGAGAGATGAAAACGGAAATATAATTGGGATTATCGGTACTGCCAGAGATATCACAGAGCGTCAAAGAATGATTGATGCCCTGCGACAGGCAAAAGATTATGCTGAAAATCTTATTGAGACAGCCAATGTAATGGTTGTAGGGCTGGATGTGATGGGAAATATTCAGATATTTAACAAGGTCGCCGAGGAAATTACGGGTTATAAAAAAGCTGAGGTGAGTGGTAAAAATTGGTTTGAAATACTTGTGCCCAGGGGTAAGCATCCCCATGTGTGGCAGGAATTTACCAAATGGCAGTCAGACGGTCAGTTGACCAAGACTTTTGAAAATACCATTTTTACGAAGGCAGGGAGAAAAAGATACATTTCATGGCAGAACAGTGAGGTGCGGGAGCAAGGGAAGGTTACGGGAATGATCTCTTTTGGGATCGATATTACCGAGCAAAAGCGGACTAAGGAATTGGTGGAGCGAATGCGTCTGGCGGCATTTGTCAGGGATGTAGGGATTGCCCTTACTGAGGGTGATACCTTGCATGAAATTCTTTACCATTGTACAGAGGCCATAGTCAATAATCTCGATGCGGCGTTCGCCCGTATTTGGACACTGAACGAGGAAGGAAACGTGCTGGAATTGCAGGCCAGCGCCGGGATGTATACTCATAAAAATGGTTCTCATAGCAGAATCCCTGTCGGCAAATTCAAGATCGGACTTATAGCCCTGGATCGCAAGCCTTATTTGATAAACTCCGTTATCGACGATCCATATATCCACGACAAAGACTGGGTAAAACGGGAAGGAATGGTTGCCTTTGCCGGATTTCCCCTGGTTGTACAGGATCGCCTTGTAGGGGTTGTAGCAATGTTTGCCCGGAAATCGCTTAACGAATTCATCTTCAGGGCTTTGGCCTCCGCAGCTGACATTATTGCACTTGGTATTGCCCGCAAGCAAGCGGAGCAAACGCTCCGAATGAGTGAAAGGAAGTATAGAATGCTGCTTGAAAATCTTCCGCAAAGAATATTTTATAAGGATAAAAATTCAATTTATGTATCCTGTAACGAAAACTACGCCAGGGATTTAAATATTCAACCGGATGAGATTACTGGCAAGACAGATTATGATTTTTTTCATAAAAATTTAGCTGAAAAGTATATTGCAGATGATAGGAGAATTATGAGGTTAGGACAAACGGAGGACATCGAAGAAAAATATACAAAGGATGGACGTGAGTTGACCATACATATGGTTAAAACTCCAATAAGAGATGAAAGGGGCGAAATAATTGGCATATTAGGTATTTTCTGGGATATTACCGAAAAGGTGGCATTGCAGATGGAAGCAATACGCTTACGACATCTGGTATCATTAGGTGAACTGGCCGCGGGTGTGGCCCATGAAATCAACAATCCCATAACGGGTATCATCAACTGTGCCCAGATACTGGTCAATAAAAGTCATAAGGGGAGCAGAGAAAATGACGTTGCTCATCGGATTGTAAAAGAAGGGCACCGCATAGCCAATATAGTAAAGAGCCTTCTCCATTTTGCCAGGCCCAGTGACAGGAAAGAGCAAAGGAGTGCTGTCCATGTACGTGAAATATTGTCTGATACGTTAGTTCTTGTAGATGCGCAGTTACGAAAGGATAGTATTCAGTTAATTGTGGATATTCCAAAAGAACTACCCAGGATAATTGTACATCCTCAGCAGATCCAGCAGGTCTTTTTAAATATCATAAGTAACGCGCGGTATGCCTTGAATTGTAAATACCCGGGAAAACATGACAGGAAAATTCTTGAGATCCAAGGTGAAGAAGTAACACTGAATAATTCCCCGGCAGTAAAGGTTACCTTTTACGATCAGGGTACCGGTATACCAACCAACATTTTGGATAAGGTGATGAATCCATTTTTTACCACGAAGCCACGGGGTAAAGGGACCGGGCTAGGTTTGAGCATCAGCCACGGCGTTATCAGTAAGTATGGTGGTAAGCTTTTGATTGATTCTGCTGAAGGAGAGTTTACCAAAGCTGTAGTTATCCTACCCACAATACCTGACTTTGATAGAATTTAAAAAATGTTCACATTTTTCGTTACCTTTATGCCTTCAAAATGGCAACAAGATATTGTTGTTGGTTTATTCAATCCTTTTGGCGTGATTCTTGCTAGTATTATAGAATATCATTGGAATTATTCTGAGCTGAGTAAAGAATAACATTTAATGCCAGGGACTTGAAAATAACCACGAAATTGTAATGGCAAGGCAGGCCTTGTCACTACACTGGTGTCGAAAAGTTGCCAAAAGCCTAATTTATTACCGTAGGAGGAAAGGATGAAGGCAAGAATTCTTGTAATCGATGATGAAGAGAATATCAGATTTACCTTTGAAAGCTTCCTTTTAGATGAGGGATATGGGGTGACAACTGCCAGGGACTATAACGAGGCCTTGGAAATGATTGATGAATCTGATTTTGATTTGATATTTGCAGACATTATTTTAGACGATAAAAGTGGCATTGATATCCTGAGATATATTAAGGAAAAAAATCTCTCTTGTCCGGTTGTCATGATTACCGGTGCTCCTGATATTGAGACTGCTTCGGATGCACTCCGGGTGGGTGCCTTCGATTATATTCCTAAACCCGTGCTTCAAGATACCTTATTGCGTGTTACAAAGGTAGCATTACAGCATAAAATGCTGGCAGATGAAAAGGAGAAATATCGAAAAAACCTTGAGGCAATATTCAGAAGTGTAAAGGATGCAATTATTACCGTTGATAAGGATTTGTTAGTAGTCGAATTAAATGAAGCAGCCAAAAATATTTGTGACTTATCTCGTGTCTCTATTGGGAAATCAATGAGTTTGCTTCAGAGACATTGTGATGAGAAGTGTCTCGATGCCCTTAAAGAAACCATCAGGACAAAGCAACCCATTGAAATTTGTAATCTCGAATGCAAGCACAACTCTCATCCACAGCAGGTTGTAAGCATTGCTACCTACCCACTTTTGGATAATAAAGGCATCTTTTCCGGGGCAGTTTTAGTGGTAAGAGACGATACTCATCTGGTTGATCTGGAAAGGGATATGAGAGAACGCAGGAAATTCTACAATATTATAGGAAAAAGTAAGAAGATGCAGGCGATTTACTCTTTGATAGAAGACCTTGCCGATGTTCAGACTACAGTCCTAATAACGGGAGAAAGTGGGACAGGTAAAGAGCTGGTAGCTGAGGCGCTCCATTACACCGGAGAACGCAACCACAAACCACTGGTCAAAGTAAACTGCTCAGCTTTGTCAGAGAATTTACTTGAAAGCGAACTCTTTGGCCATGTTAAGGGTGCCTTTACTGGTGCTTCTCAGAATAGGGCTGGCAGATTTCAGAAGGCAGATGGTGGAACCATATTTTTGGATGAAATTGGTGATATATCTCCCAGGATACAACTCCAGCTGTTGAGGGTATTACAGGAAAAAGAATTTGAGCGTGTCGGAGACTCGAATCCCATCAAAGTGGATGTCAGAGTTGTTGCCGCTACGAACCAGAATATTCGGGAAAAAGTCAGGCGCGGTGAGTTTCGGGAAGATCTGTATTATCGGCTTAAAGTAGTGGAAATGAATCTACCACCGTTAAGGGACAGGCTGGAAGATTTACCGCAACTGGTAAAACACTTTTTTAAAAAGTTTAATAAAAAGCTAGATAAGGATATTGCCGCAATATCTGCTGATGTCCAAAAAATATTTATGAATTATTCATGGCCAGGTAATGTTCGGGAACTGGAACATACCCTGGAACATGCATTTATCCTCTGCCATCAAAACATAATTACTGTAGATCATCTGCCACTTGCTTTTAAAGACGTAATTGGAACTAAATCTCATCCCAAAGATGTAATACCTGACGAATCAAAGGTTATCCTTCGGGCACTGGAACGATCTGCATGGAACAAGGCCAGGGCTGCCCGGCTGTTGGGCATGAGCCGACGTACTATCTATCGAAAAATGAAAGAGTACAAGATAAGGATACAAGATAAATGATACGAGAACTTCCCTCGTGCGGCGCAATCGCATTCCAAAACAAATTTAACCACAAATTTCTTCTTTATTATGTGTCATGACACACAAGTGTGACGTCACACTTGTGTGTCATGACACACTTTTTTAATGTGGTCTGAATGAATTCATAGTGACTTGATCATAACTTTTTTCTTCTCGTAGAAAAAATCAATAGCATTAAAATAGTTATTTAAAACCCTCCCTGCCTTTCTGCATCAGTTTTTATTAACAGCAAATAATAAGTTCATACCTGGAAATTTCAATGTCATGGTCTTTCGGATCTGTAAAAAAGTTTTTGCATGCAAACTGGAGAACGAAGAGTCCTCATTGCTAAAAAGCAATAAAATTATTTCCCACAGCCTTTGGCATACATTTTGATATAGCATATTTTATAAGAAAAGTTTTTAAAAAAGGAGGGCAAAGGGTGAATATTTTTTTTACCTTTCTGATAATCAGCATCTTGATTTCTGTGGCAGCGGTAGTACTCTTGTAAGTTCGCAAAAGGGAAAATTATGACGATGTCCATTGTTGCCACAAAAGCGATCACATTGGCACAAATATGTACAATGGATTGAGCAAAGTAATCCCGTTGTTGTCGTTGGTTATTGGATGGGTCGTTTTCCTTCGTATAACAAAATGGCAAGCATATTTTAATTTTCAACAAAAACTGAAATAAAGATGCTTGAAGATGCCGTTAAATTTTACTATGGAGATGGAGGATTGCCAAAGTGGAAATGCCAAAGATTGTTTATAAATTGATGGAAAATGAGCTGATGAGATTGTTATTTTCCGGGGTGACAGACCTTACCTACATTTATGATACAGAGGGAAATGTTTTATTTGTAAATAAAATATTTGAAAAGTTTACGGGTCATAGACCAGAGGAATTTTACGGAAAACCATTCGCAACCCTTTTCGACGAAGATAACTTAAAAAAAGCGATGGATGCCTTTACGAGTACATTAAAAGGCGAGAGTCCTCAATATGAACTCTGTTTTAAGAATACAAAGATATTATGTGAGTATAGAAATTTTCCGTTGAGGGATGAAAAAGGGAAGCTTATTGGAGTTATGGGGATAGCCAGGGATATTACTGCTCGTAAACAGGCCGAAGAGGGGTTACTCGTGCTGAACGAATCTTTAGAGAAAAGAATGATTGAGCATTCATCGAGGCTTATGGAGTTGAATGAAGAATTAATGGGAGAAATCGATGCCCGGAAACGGCAGGAGAATGAATCGAAACAAAGTATTGAGAAACTGCAGAAGTCTTTAAGAGGTATTATTCAGACTTTGGCGCTAACAGTTGAGTCGAGGGATCCTTATTCAGCAGGCCACCAGAAACGGGTAGCCCACCTGGCTTGTTGTATAGCGGAAGAGATGTCTCTTTCAAAAGATAGGATTGCCGGGGTTCGTTTGGCTGCATTGCTCCATGATATAGGGAAAATATCCATACCTGAAGAAATTCTCAATAAGTCTGTCCAGCTTACTAAGGCTGAATTGAGTGTTATCAGGAACCACACACAGGTAGGTTATGATATATTGAAGGAAATAGAATTTCCCTGGTCGGTTGCCCAAATTGTGCTTCAACACCATGAAAGGGTTAACGGCTCCGGGTATCCTTTTGGTCTGTCAGGTAAAGATATTCACCTGGAAGCAAAAATTCTCAGTGTGGCCGACGTTATTGATGCTATGACTTCACCCCGACCTTATAGGCATCCCTTTCCTTTAGATAAGGCGTTAAATGAAATTTCACACAACAGAGGCATACTTTATGATTTTAATGTGGTATGTGCTTGTTTGGCTATTTTTAATGAAAAAGCATTTAAGTTTGAGCAAGAGAACTTTTCAAATTCAAGGGAAATAGAAAATCTTTTATTAAAAGTTTGATGAATGAACAATTGTCTAAAATTGGTCTAATGGGACACTCATGAAATGAGATGTAAAATGTCAGTAATAATTGTAGGGGGTGATCATCTGGGAAGTATCCCAAGAGAGCTTGACAAACTGGGGATAACAGATATTCAGCATTTAACTGGTAGGAATGGGCAAAAGATCCGTGGGAGAATTCCAGAAAAGGCCGATTTTATTATTCTCCTGTATGATTTTGTTAATCATAACCTGGCTTATAAGATAAAGAAATTTGCCGGCAATCGGGGGATACCTATCATCTATGCAAAAAGATCCTGGTCATCCATATATCAAAAGATGAAGGATAGTCAGATACAATTTTTCTAGAATGGTATTGTTGTAAATTTGCTATTGTATTGCGAAAGGAACCTGTCTATGTCAACAAACACATTTTTTGTATGCCCCAATTGTGGTAATGTAAAGAAATTTAAAATATTTACAAGTAACTTTCAGGTTATTGAGCAATCTCCTGAAATGGGAGTACGTGTAGGCGAAAGCGGTGTCTTGCCTAGTTTGCGGCAAAACGATAATTATGTTGAATGTCAGTTATGTTTTAAAAAATCAGACTATGACATGGTAGCAGATATTGGCAAAAGATACGTGCAGGAATTCCTGGGTGTAAAAATCAAGATTTGTTAAACAAGATTTTGCGTCTTATGATATTTAAAAAACAGGCAATCCGGATACATTCCTTCGGTTCAAATTTGTTCCTTCCTTCCTGCTTATCATAGGTAAAATCAATAGGGGAAATTGTCATTGACATTGAATTTACAAACTTGTACAATGCCTCCTACGTAGCGACAGATACTTGCTTTATAAGCAGTTACAATAAATGTAAATATAACTGGATATAGCTATGTATGTTGGTATTGATATTATAGAAATAAGACGTATTGAGAAGTTGTTTTCTGCTAATGAGGATTTTTTAAAGAGGATTTACACCGAAAAAGAGGTAGAGTACTGCAAACAAAAGAAGAATAAATATCAACATTTTGCAGCTCGTTTCGCCTCGAAAGAGGCAATGTTCAAGGCTCTGGGAACTGGTTGGGTCGGTAAAATGAAATGGACGGATATTGAGCTCTTAAATGACGAAATGGGCAGACCCTATTTGAATCTTTATGGCAGTGTAAAAGAATTGGCAGACAAGAAACGGATCAACACTATAGCTGTATCATTATCCCACTGTCAGGATTACGCTATTGCCCAGGTTTTGTTAGTACCAAAGGCAATGCCAGAAGTTTTGTCTGGTGACTGACTCCGACCAGAAAATATCGTAGACAAAAGAATTTGATTTTTCTGTGTTTTCTGCATCTAAACGAGGAATGTCCATGAAAAGACTTGTATTAATCAATCCACATCCAATTGGAAATGTTGGTGAGGAAAATGTTTCTGTATTAAACCAAATGCCGGTGAATCTCGGCTATCTGAAGGTAATAACACCAAAACACTGGCAAGTCGATATCATCGATGAAACTCAGGAGCTTGCGATTGATGAAAATACAGGGGAGATTACTTTTGGGGGGGCTGACCTGGTTGGCATTACTTCGGTGAGTTATCAGGCCCATCGTGCATATCAAATAGCTACTGCTTGTAAAAAGCGGGGTATTCCGGTGATTATGGGCGGTATTCACGCAACAAGTTACCCGGAAGAGGCGGCAAAATATGTGGATTGTGTTGTGACCAGGGAAGCTGTAACCACATGGGAAAAGATCATTGGTGATTTTGAAAAAGGCCGTCTCCAAAAAAGATACGATGGTGTTCTGACACCCATGGAGTTATATCAGGGATTGCGTCCGGATAGAAAGTATTTGAAGGATAAGTATAAATACCGATATTCAGGTATCATAACGACAGCAGGATGCCCCTTTAGCTGTGAGTTTTGTTCTGTCCCTCAGTTTCAGGGAAGGAAATATCGTGAAAGACCCATCGAGGATGTCCTTGATGAGTTCGAATCCATTAAGGGACAATATCGCGGTTTGATCCTGACGGACGAAAACTTTTACGGGCACAGCAAAAAGTCCAACGAGCGTGTCCGGGACCTTTTTAAGGGTATGGTGGAAAGGGGTATTTACCAGAACTGGTTTGGTTTTACCTCCCTTAATATTTATAAAGACGACGAAACCCTTGAATACATGATGAAAAGTGGATGTGTTGGGGTATTAATTGGGATTGAATCCATCAACGAAGAAGCCTTGAAAACGATGAACAAGAATGTAAATTTGCGCATCTCTATTGAGAATTATTTTGAGGCCATCGCTAATATCCGCAAACACGGCCTTGCCGTGTGGGGGACAATGGTCTTTGGAAATGATGCCGATACCCCGGAAACCTTTAAGCAGGTTGCCGATTTTGTTCTGGATTCCCATGTTGATATTATGACCTGCGGCATTTTGTGTCCATTTATTAATACGCCGCTTTATCACAGGTTGAACGGAGAGGGAAGACTTTTCAGGACAAACTTTCCGGAGGACTGGAAATATTATACATCTCACCACCTCACGTATATCCTCAAAAACATGTCTCTTCAGGAACTTATTGATGGCTTTCAATATTTGTATGACAGGATTTACGCCACGGAGGTATTGCGGCAGAGATTTCAGAATGCAAAAGAGATATTAAAGGATAATATGAATGCCGCCATGTTTGCATTCAGGGTAAATTTGGATTGGCAGTCCGTTTATCAGCATCTGATCCAAAATCTAAAAGAATTGCAGACATCTGGGTTCTATGAAGAGGCATTAAAACGATATAATCAATCGAAAAGAGCTGGGAAAAAGGCGGATTTGACACCGATTGAGGTATCACCCTGAGTTCTGAATAATTCTCTTATCAATAGTATTTCAGAGCAAAACATAAGGGCTGTCGTACTTATTAATTATTATAGGTCAACTTATTCGCATTATGTGAGTGAATAGTTGACCTCTATTATTTAAAGATTGAACACTATGGCAAAGGTTGTAATTACAGGGTTAGGATTAGTTACACCCGTCGGGACTGGCGTAAAGCAAAGCTGGGAATCGTTTATCCAGGGCAGAAACGGGGCCAATGAGATGAAGTCCTTTGATACCTCTAAATACAAGGTGCATCGTTCCTGTGAGGTAAAGGATTTTCACTTAGATGTTGCATTAGAGAATCAGATCAAGGAAAACACTATCCATAAATACGTCTACTACGCAGCCAGAGAGGCACTCCAGGAAAGTGGTTTGTTACATGACAAGAAATCCGATCGGGAGCGGTTTGGTATTGCCATCGGAACGTTGGCAGCCGAATTAACGCCATTTGAAAGGCTCCTGCGGTTAGATACCTCGAAAAAAGACAATGGTTTTGATAAAACCGTTGCCGCAGTTTACCCGCCTAATTCGATTACCAATGTTCTCGCTCACTATTTTGATTTTGAAGGTCCGGCCATGATTTCGCTGAATGCCTGCTCATCGGGCAATCACGCCATTGCATGGGCGTATGACCTCCTTGTGGACAATAAGGTGGATGTGGTAATGGTTGGCGGCGGTGACATGATTCCTCAAACGGAATTTACCCACTTTCATAACCTCAAAGCCCTAGCTCCTGATCGCTGTCAGCCTTTCGATAAAAATCGTCAGGGGCTCATGATTGGGGAAGGGGCCGGGATACTGATTATGGAGCGTTACGAGTTTGCCAAAAAACGCGGGGCGACGATTATTGCGGAAATGGCTGGTTATGGCTTGAGCTGTGATGGATTTCACATGACGGCACCCCATCCTGAAGGAGATGGAGCGGTAAAATGCATGAGTGATGCGTTAAAGATGGCAAGGCTTTCTCCTGCACAAATTGGTTATATCAATGCCCATGGCACGGGTACACCCCATAACGATAAGACGGAAACTATTGCTATAAAACGTGTATTTAACGAGGGCGCATATAAGATTCCCTGCAGTTCCACCAAATCTATGATTGGTCATCTCATGGGCGCTGCGAGTGCCGTAGAATCGGTTGTTTGCTGTCTGGTACTGAGGCATGGAATAGTGCCTCCGACTATTAATTATGAAACACCAGACCCGGAATGCGATCTCGATTATGCACCCAATGCGGCACGTGAGTTAAAAGTGGATCACGTATTAAATAATTCCTTTGCCTTCGGTGGTAATAATGCTACGACAATATTTAGTAGGATGAGTTAAGCCTGTCCTGAGTGTACGAAGTGCGAAGCGAACATATCATTCCCTTCATGTTTTTGAGCTTTTGTGGATAAAGTATAACAAAAACGTATGAAAAAAAGAGTCGTTATTACCGGTTTTGGTGTTGTATCACCTCTTGGATGCGGTAAAGAGGCATTCTGGAATAATCTTATTGCGGGAAAATCGGGCATTGTCCCTATGTCTTCTTTTGACGTGTCTCCTTATAAATGCAAGCTCGGCGGCGAAATAAATGACCTCAAACCCGAAATATACCTTGGTAGTAAAGGTTTAAAATACTTGAACAAAGGTACACGTTTCCTGGCGTCTGCCGCTAAGATGGCGCTGGATGACGCAAAGATACCGCAGGACGGTTCCTTATCAAATCAGATGGGCATGGTCATTGGCTCATCCCTGGGAAATTTTTCTGAGACAACGGATTATTTTTACGAAATTATCAGGAATAATCCATCTGAGTTGTCACCCATGCTCAGTTATGACGTCGCATTAAATTCTTCCATCAATTACGTATCTGTCATCTTCAAGATGAAGGGACTTGCACGCACCATATCTGCTGGTTTTACGTCCAGTACCGATGCCATAGCGGATGCGTCTAAGATGATTCAGCGGGATATGGCAAAGATAATCGTGGCAGGGGGGGTAGAGCAGATTTCCATTGATTTGTATCTTATATTTTACCTGCGCGGCCTTCTGTCCGGACTTGACGGCACAAGAGAGGCGAGTTTACCCTTTGATAAGGCAAGAAATGGCTTTGTCATGTCAGAAGGCAGTTACGTGGTTATCCTTGAAGAGCTTCAGCACGCCATGGACAGGGGAGCCCATATCTATGCGGAGGTAAAGGGCTTTGGGAATACCTTCGTGGGCGGTAAAAGCCATCCGTCAGATGCAAGGGTGCGTCGCGCCGAAAAGGCCATGCATGATGCATTGGAAGACGCTGGTGTAAAGAAAGAAGAGGTTGATCTCATCAGTGCAAATGCAAACGGATGCAAGATGCAGGATGCAGTCGAAGCGAAGGCAATCCAATCTTATTTTGGCACAGGGAGCAGTCAAATCCCCATATCCGCAATCAAATCGAATGTGGGGGAGTCTTACGGCGCTTCAGGCGCAGCACAGTTCATTTCAACGGTCATGTCCATCAACACAAGTCAAATACCCCACATCATCAATCATAGCAACAAAGATCAGGAAATCAACTTAAGTCTTATCCTTGAAAAACCCTTTAGAAAAGAAATACACAATGCGTTGATAAATACCATGGATTATGATGGAAATAATTCATGTTTGGTGATAAGCAAGTTTAGCAAATCTCATTGAGTGTGTTTTATTTTTATAAGCAGGAAGGACGATATTATGGAAATATCAATAAACCAGGAACAACTTAAGAACCTAATCAAGACTGCTTTAGTCGAAGTCCTTGAAGAACGGCATGATTTGCTTCATGATGCAATTGAAGAAGCGATTGAGGATGTGGCGCTTGCTCATGCTATTGAGGAAGGTAAAAGTATGGAATTAGTCCAACGAGAAGAAATTTTTAAACTTCTTGAAGGTAAGACATGAATGTTTAATTTAGAACCAGCTTTTCTAAAGACCTCCGCAACATGAAAAATAAGAACTTATTGAATCGAATCAAAGAAGTCATTGAATCTGTTGAGAAGGCACAAAGCATGCAAGACATATCTAATTTTAAAAAGTTAAAGGGTGGAAGTAACTTCTATTGCATCAGAGTGGGTGAATATCGAATCGGGCTAACTATTGAGAACAATACGGTGTTCTTTGTTCGCTGTCTGAACAGAAAAGAGATTTACAGGTATTTCCCATAATGCGTCAAGCAAGTCACTTCACTTGACGATTAGTGTAATGGCAGGATGAAACTCCTGACAGTGCGGCAAAACCTTTTAGAAAAGAAATCCGTAATGCAATAATAAATATCATGGAATACAACGGAAACAATTCATGCTTTGTGGCAAGTAAGTTCAGCAAATAATGTAATGCTTATTGATTATGTTTTATCTGAAATATCATAAATAACTTTGATAATTATAGAATAGAGATAAAAATAAGTTTTGGAAGCAGATGCTTGAACCAGATAAAAGGAGTAACTTCTGATATGAGAATTCGTAAGCTTAAAATTGAGAATCTTCGCGGTCTAAGCAATGTTGAGTGTGAATTCGACCAGCCAACTAATGTAATCGTAGGACCCAACGCCATTGGAAAAACAACAATTCTTGAAGCTGTTCGACTTACAAAAGCATTACTCATGCCTCGTTACTTCCAAGAAGGGCAGCAAGTTTTGGTATCTCTTGGGGCCACTTCACCTCATCCACAATTAAGCAATTATATCGATTTTTCTGCCCTTGCCCGCGAACCGAACGAGGCGGTGCGTGTGCAGATGCAGTTGGAAATGAACGCCAATGAGCTTGAATATCTGAAGAGTGTCCGAAATCAAATTGCTCTTGATTTCTTAAGAGGACAGATGGCTCGCTCGGATGAACAAAGCCAGCTTGCTTTTACGCAGTACCTGTCTTCAAATGAAGGGAAATCGAGATTAGAAAGTACCATTAAGGTAGTAGGAGAAAGACTAGACAAATTCCAAGCACCATTCATTTTACCAATACAGTTGACAATTGATGGAGCTAAGGGCCAGATCAGAGGTGATGATCCCTTCAATCAAGTCATGGTAATCATTCTCGAACGTCGATGTCCACCACACCAGGCGCTGTTTAGTTATTTCCCGGCAGACCGAGCCTTCCCCACGGGCGAGGTGAACGTACAAATCGGTTCAGGGGAAGCAAATAACCAGATTCAGGCTCATATCGGTCAAGCCTCAACAAAATATCAACGCCTCAAGCAAACTATCGTTAATAATCTGCTATTCTCTGGACTTGATCAATCAAAAGTCCATGATGATTTTAGGCAGGTACTGGAAAAACTACTACCTGGCAAGGAACTCGTAGGTTTATCGGTAACACCGGTAGGAACCCTCAAGGTCGCTATCAGAGAGGCATCAACAGGCAAAGTCTTTGACATAGATAGCATGAGTAGTGGTGAAAAGGGATTAATTCTGACTTTCATGCTCTTACGGCGGAGCCTTGCTCGTGGGGGTATTGCTCTTACCGACGAACCTGAATTACACCTCAATCCCGCTGTCTGTAAGAACACCGTGCCCTTTCTCAGCGGCACGATCATTGCCGACAATGATATACAGGTTCTGGTCTGCACCCATTCTGCTGATATTCTGGGTGCTGCTTTTGACAGACAGGACTGTAGTATTCATCATCTCCGTTCCCATAAAGATGCGACAAAGATTTACGAACGCGATCAAATGGAAATATTCGAAGCCCTTCGCCGATTAGGAACAACCGCTGCCGATACTCTGTTCTCTCGCGGAAACATATTCGTCGAAGGCGAGCATGATACCGCTATATTGGAGGAGGGATTTTATGACCAGGTTATGGGCTATAAAATTACAAGCTTGGGTGGACGCAGAGAGGTAGAAAAGGAGATCGCAACACTACAAGATGCAGAGCGTAAGGGTGAATTAGATAAACTCAATTGTTTCATTTTTGATTTGGACAGACGCCCGGAAAACTTGGCAAGCACGAACCTTGTGAGAGTGCTTCAATGGGATAGGTATTGTCTTGAGAACTACCTGTTGGATCGGAAGGTATTGTATGATGAACTGACTGACAACGGTGTAAATATTGGCTCTAGAGGTAGCTTTGAGCAACGCATAGCAGAGCTTGCTATCTCACAGTTGACGGAAGCGGAATATGTCAATGAAAATTAGACACTTTTAAAAATAATTTAGACTCTAATCATAGAGTATATTCCGTTTTTGGTTTATTAATCCAGGCAGCCACAGGCATACTTGGTGGTTTAGGTGAAATTCCTTTGAATCGTTTAGGGTGATTTTCAAAGGCGGTTTTTAAGACAAGAGAGCGTTCTTTCATAATTTGATCCGTACGTCTATAGTGGACGTCTTCTGGTTTTAGCAGACCGATGCCGGAATGATGATGTTCTCCGTTGTACCAGGTAAAAAAGCTTTTGCAGAATACCCTGGCGTCCTCAATTGAACCGAAATTACCAGGGAAATCCGGTCTATACTTGAGGGTTTTAAACTGTGCCTCCGAATAGGGGTTGTCGTTACTGACGTAAGGACGAGAATGGCTTTTTGTTATTCCCAGATCAGACAGAAGAAACGCCACAGGTTTCGATGTCATGCTTGAGCCGCGATCAGCGTGGATCACCAGTTGTTCTGGCTTGATAGCCTGTTTTTTACAGCTATCGGAGATAAGCCGTTGTGCCAATATGGCCTGTTCACGGTGTGCAACCATCCATCCGACGACATAACGGCTGAAGATATCGAGAATGACATACAGATAGA
>SOEU01000030.1 GCA_021646415.1 Candidatus Brocadia sp. | reverse complement strand
TTTTGCGTTTTTTCATCCATGTTTGAACGTCACCCGTAGCCGTTGGATCAATCCCCTTTTCCTGGCAAATCCTCTTAAATGCCTCTCCGTGAGGAAGTTCTTCGCGGATGCCCAAAACCTCCTCCACATACTGATGCACCATTTCGTGGTAAAGGACCTCCTGGACGTATTCCCAGGCATATATATTGATCAGAACAATGCTGATGGAGAGACGCCGGTGACAACCGCCTTTCCATCTGCCCAACGCCACCCCTGAATACGATAGTTCAAAGTTTGGGGGACGCATAGAGTCTTTAAAGTAAAGGAAATTTGCCGTCTTCCAGTCTTCATTCAATTGCCTGATCCATGCGGTTTTTAGCTTATCGTTTATATCAGTTCTCGGCATAAGATGAGATTATCCCTATTATGGCTTGCATGTCAATGGAAATGTGGGGAGTATTTCCCTCTTCACGTCGTCGAAATTTGAATCATATTTCATAATGGCTCTTGCTATACGTGAGAAATTATCATCTGGTAATGTATGGGGAATTATGAGCATTCCGCTACGAGAATGATACTTATGAAAGAGTTGAGTGGTCAGGCAGATAAACACATTCCTATTGCGTGTTACAAGGCATCTCTTTTCGTTTTGCTTTATAAGAAGGTCAATCTCTTCGGGATCTTTATGCTCTTGCTGAGACCAGTTCGAGAAAGACGGACGCCTGTGCAATCCCGCTTATTCAGAAAAGGGAGAAGGTGATTGCTGCTATTGTTCCCATGGAGAGGGCGGATGAAGACTCCAGATTGCTTTCCCTTGTTAATGAGGGTTTTGCCAAGTGGAAAGGTGGTAAACCAGCGGGAAGTAGACATCCTGTTAAGATTAAAGAATAAAATCAGGTCAGATGTGTATTTTTCAAGTAATGACACAAGACTGAACCATACTGCGGAGAAAGAGGGAATTGTTTTCTTAAAGTGATGTCGTAAGTTTTATAGGTTGAGTAAAGCATATCCTGAGCTTGTCGAAGGGACGAAGCGCACCCAACAAGATCATTGTGCCGATGGGTTCACTTCGTTTAACCCATCCTACTTAACTCAACCCAACGTACGTAACTTGAATTAATAACGATGAACACTGCCAAAAAACGTTTTGCTATTAGTATTGATAACACAGACCTAATTCGGATATATTTGGCAATTGGAAACAGTTTAGTTTTTTGAAAGATGAGTTGTGCTTTTTAAGTCCCTATAGGGACGTGAGGCAATAGGCAGGCAATTTATTGCCTGTATTTTTATCAAAGAGAAATACAGTCCCGTAGGGACGATTGAGACGATTTTGTATCCATAATCTTCATTCGCCCCTACAGGGCTTATTTTTATCTTTCTCTTAACACAGGCAATAAATTGCCTGCCTATGAGCAATTTGCCCCTCCGGGGCGAAATCAGCACAAGGCTTTGCCTTGATAGTTTTTCAAAAAACTAAAGTGTTGCGGCAATTGAAAAATGAAGGTTTGATGACCCCAGTACCTTCTGACCCCTGTACTTTCCTCAGATTGTCCGGCAGAGAAACACCTTAGTGTCTTAATCGAAATCTGCGTAGATTTCTCCAAAATTTATCCCAGCAATGCTCTTTTTCTCATATTCTTTTTTTAAGGACAATCTCGCCTCCTGAAGTTCCGGACTGGCGCTCCCGTTCCGTATTGCGGCTGATGCCTCTATGAATCCGGCGAGACTGTCAGATGCCTTAACGAGTTCTCCATCTCTCGGATTAAATTTGTCCTCATTATACTTAACATGGATATCCTCGCTGGTCACTTTCTTCTTTTTCTGCTGTATGGTTACAATACTGTCGAATTCATTTTCAGTAAACATGGTAATTTCTGAGTGCCATTCCCTTGGAATCAGGCCATATACTTCTTTCTCCATCTGTTCTTTCTCGTATTCTTTTATGAGATCACTCAGCCCTTCAACGGATCTTTTTACCGGAGAGATGATGTCCCTGGTAAGCACCTCTGGCAGGTCGTGAAATAAGCCAGTGAAATAATTGTTTACACATCTTCGTGAACATGCTTTTATCTCCAGGGAAAACAGATAAGAAAGTATCGCGACAAATAACGAATGCCCCAAAACGGATGTCCTTGGTATTCTGTGGAGATGAGACCATCGTAATTGGAATCTGAGTTGACCGCATAAGTTAATGAAATTTTCATATTTCATATGTTTCGTCAGTTGTTCCATACCTTTTAGGTCGTAATATTTCTCCTGTTTTTCCTGCAGGTCTTTCTTTATCCTGTCTATCTCATAGCCATTGGGGTTTGCCCGTTCTATAATGTCAAATTCCCATTTTGTGGCATAAAAATGCGCAGCGCTTAAGATCCTCTTATTTAAAGTATCATCGGTCTTGAGAAAATAACCGTTAAATCTTTTGCAAAGATCTTCTCCCAAAGGAGACAGAATCGACCTTAACTCGCCATACACCCATTCATTTAATCGTTTATACTTTGCAGCATCTTTTTTTATTTCATAAAAAATGGGCGGCTTTAAATCAGTAATAACCAGGCGCTGCAAAAGTTCAAAAATTCCCCCTTCAATGATGTCTATCCAATGAAATTCATTTTTCCCCTCCTCAAATTTACCTAAAAAATAGGCAATGACCATCTTGTGGGCTTGCTTATCCAATTCTATCAACTCTATAGGGCGTATCTTATCGTTCCATCTTTGCATGTAAGCAGCATCAAAAATCTTTAAAAGCAACGCCTTCCTTATCATGGTCTTAATACTCCCATTTTTTGATCTGTATTAACCGGTGATGTGTGATTGTTCTTCTTCAATTCCTTACAGCGTGTATAGATGTCAATATACTTACCTACCCGGGCAGACCAGCCACCCTCAAACTGCATGGCGATGCGCACGCACCGTTCCCATTTCCTTTTATCGTCGTAAAGGCTGAGGGCCGTTCTGAATGCCCTTACCAGTTCCCTGGCTGTAATCTTTATGGTATGAGGATAATCATAATCAAATGCAGGCGCCGTGAAGGCAGGGTGCGTCCCTCCGCTCTCCACAAAATCGATCAGCCCACCCGTGCGGGTAACGACGCAAAGGGCCCCTGCCATGGCCGCCTGAATGTTGGCCACACCAGCAGGTTCGTACTGGGAAGGCATGAAGAACAGGTCGGTCGCGCAGCGGATCTGATTGGCAAGCCGACGATCAAATCTGAGGATGGAGGCAAACTGCCCTGTCGATGCGTATTGTCTGGCTATCTTCCGGAGTTCTGCCGTCAGCGCTTCGCCCTGGGCGTCCCCCGGGCTACCCAGTACCAGGAACTGTAACTTCTCACCCTGCGAACCCCGCAGACGCAGCAGGACGTCGATCAGGCGCTCGTCCTGATGGATGCCGAATTCTCTATCCTCGTCCATGGCCACGAGAAGGATATCCAGACCCTTCTGCCGTACGATGCGGGTCACGGATGCAACAAGAAGGTCGCCGGGACTGCTGCTATCAATTTGACCAAAATATATACCCTCCTCCGGGGCAGGCTTACTCTGTTCTGTGGAGATCAATCTATTCACCTTGGCCCTCAATGCCGCCTTGTTTTGCGCCCGACGTTTCAGCAGGTCCTGGCTTGCAGCGCCATACTGGACAAATTCCATGCCCTTTTCTTTGTCCACCACTTCAAGAAGTTCACCGAGGTGGTCGGGCCTATGCACCGTAGTGTCCACGCCGTTGTACACGTAGTCTACGGCGTCTGCAGCCGCCCGCCGGGCGATGACCCCGCCCAGCCCGAAGCCGAGGCTATCAGACTGTATTTCGTCGCGATTTCCCTTGCTGACGGCTATGAGCATGCCGGCGAATTCAAGCCCACCCTTCAGCAGGTTATGCCTGCCAGGCATCAGATGAGACCAGTACTCTAAACCACCTTCTGTGGTACTCTGGAGATAACCTGGCATCCGTGTCAGGCTGAACGGATCAATTTCTACGGCATCCCGATGATAATGAGTGGCGCCCAGTGGAATGATCCAGCGATCGAGCAACTCCCTGGTTAGCGGGTCATTCTCCGGCATCAGCCAGGTACCAGGGAACATCCCCTGATAGGCCAGATTGTGAACAACAAAGACGGTGCCTGTGTCAGCGAGATATGGAGCAAAGGCAGGGTGGTGGCGGTAGACCTGTTCCACATAGACCGGTCCAAGCGCGGATTGCCAGTCATTAAAATGCAGAATATCGGGCCTGACCTGGAGTTGCGCAGCTATATGCATGCCAATCCGGGACAGTATGATCGCCTCGATGTAGGCATACATAGTATCGGAATAAATGCTATGGTTGATCTTGATGGACGGATAAACCTCCGGGTAAAGCAGTCCGCCTGACTCCCTGAACCGCAGATAATGAACCGCCCCTATTTTGTTATAGAAGACGCCAAAGGGCAATGTACCTCCCCCGACAGGGACCTCGGTATCGAATAGCCACTGGCCTCTATCCGGTGAGAGATCCGCATGGGGGCGTACGTAGTACGGGTTGACAACGAACACCTGGTGCCCGTGATTGGCCAGGGCCTGGGAAAGTTCACGCACATAATCACCCTGTCCGCCCTTCTGCGACCAACCTTCCATGGCGATGAAAAAAATGACCTTCGCAGAAGCCTCCTTTTTTTCAAAGGACTGCTTTAGCTGACTGAGAACCTTTTTAGCTTCCATGGAGAATCACCTGCGGTCGTTTGAGAGCGTGATCTGCTTACCCTGGTAATCTTGCAAGTCCATTCTAGTGTATTTTACCTCCTGTAATGTGCTACCTCATCGGATAGGTCAGCTTGCCATATGTCCTCTTCCAAAAAGCCGGGATTGTTCGATGATTTTAAACAAGCTGGCAGCCAATTTTTGCATCAAATCGAAAGTTTCTTAAACGATATAATACCAAGATTGTAGTTCCTTACAAAAAATATTTTGACATTTCAGTAAAAATATTTTTAAAGGGCACATGAGAAAATGATCTCAGAATAAAATTATGTCCTCATTTAGGCTTTTAAATGATAAAATGGCAAAGGTCGCATTTAGATTTTTGATGAGCAAATTCGAAGGATTATTACTAGCTATATAATCTACTGATTTTGGATCAGTCATTCTCGGTGCAGTAATACCATCTCTCTGAATTCCCGGTCCATATTCGAAATGTAGACTAACGGATAGGAAAATTTCCATTCCATCTTGCATGTCTATTTTGAAATAACCTATGCCGAATTTCCCACTTTCAATCATCTTCCCCTCGCACAATTCTTACTTATCAATAGCTATAGTTAATATGATCAGATAACGTTTTACAAATGAAATTGTTCAAATGTACTCTTGGTTTGGTGGAGACCCTGAAATTCTATTTCTTTTCCATTGTCACTTAAATTTATTTATTTTCAATTGATTTTAAACGAAAGTAATTATTCCTTTTCACCTGCCATAGAACCGCAATTGTTCCGTTTCATAGTGTTGCGGCCACTATGCAAAATCTTCTGGCAATAATTAATGTAAGTATGTTTAATAACAATTAATATTCAGCAAAGTGTATTCGTAAAAAAAGTCATTGCGAGGAGTAGAGCGGTTGCGAAGCGGAGCTGAAACAAACCCGGAGATTTCTCGCTGATACGCTCAGAACAGGCTCCGCAATCTCTTGTTCCTAAAAGGCTTAAGATTGCTTCGCTGTCGCTCGCAATGACGATAATGCATGTATGTATGCATTTTCATGAAACGCCATACGAGTTTTTATCGATACGCAGTTAATAATGAAAAGGAGAATAGCAGGATGAAAATATTTCTGAAAGTGGTTATGTTGGGGACAATATTCTTTTTACAAGGACCATGCTTATGGGCAGGCATACTTGAAGATGTCATGGAAGGTAAGGCAGCGGTTATTGACTTGACCTATCCCCTGAATGAAAAGAATGCCTACTGGCCGGTAGGGAACTATACCCCATTTAAGTTCGAGGTCATTGCCAATATCAAAAAGGATATGGTATTTTCCGGCAGGTACAGTACACCGGAACACCTGGGAACGCATATCGATGCACCCAACCATTTTGAACTAAACCAACCTTCAGTTGATCAAATTCCTTTTGAACAACTGGTCGGTCCTGCTATTGTCATCGATATAACAGACAAGGCGGAGCGAAATCCTGATTATACCCTTTCACAATCGGACATCTTGTTATGGGAAAAGGCAAACGGACAAATACCCCATGGGTCTATTGTATTATTACATACCGGGTGGAGTAAGCGGTGGAATAGTTTTGAAGATTACAAAAACAAGGACAATAACGGATGGATGCACTTTCCTGGCTATTCAAAAGAAGCAACCGGTTTCCTGGTAGAAAAGAGGCATATTAAAGGTGTCGGTATCGATACCCTCAGTGGGGATTGTGGAAATTGCTCGGACTTTCCTGTTCATCATAGTATCAATGGCGCCGGGAAATTCATCCTTGAGAATGTGGCCAACCTTGACAAGTTGCCCCCAAAGGGGGCCATGCTTATTATAGCACCAATTAAGATTGAGGGTGGATCAGGCGGGCAGTGCCGTATTTGGGCTATACTGCCCAAATAAATAATAATTCAATCGTATAGGAATTTTCATTTTATCATGCGGATTTCTGGGATACGTGTTAACCGATTATGTATTTACTTACATAATTGGCGGAAGACCTACCCTTCATCGTTCGACTGAGCTCACGGCGAAGTCCCCTCCTTGCGAAGGAGGGGAAAGAGGGGTGGTTATAAGTTCATAACATTAGCTGATCATAGTTTGGAAAAAATTATCCAGTTGGCATTATTTAACAGCTTTTTATCCAGAAATGAAAATTCTATTAGGACCGGACTGGTTGCCCAATCATTTCTTTGATGTGGGTGAGGAAGATTTCGTTTGGGGGATAATCTTCTTGTAACGGATTTATGATATGGACAGGTGCATAGCAACCGATCTGATGTAATCTTTCCTGTGTCTTCATGATGTCGTCTGTATTGTCATCTGCATATATGTTAATTACTGCCAGATCGATCCTGGAAACGATTTGCCTTGTCGAACGCTTGATCTTCGTTTCTCTGGGTGTGGCAACAAGGATGCTGAGGTCGGCATCGTGAACGTGCAAAAAACTATTCCCTTCCACGATGATTGAATCGTTTTTGTTGAAGTATGTTAGTGCTTCTGCAATGCCAACGTTCAGATATTCGGAGTGGGCTTGAAGCCAGACGACCTTCCGGGCTCCGGCATTTTTAAATAAGGCGGTGTCTTTGCCAGATTGGTTGATCAGAAGCGGGTCAATAGTGATTATGTACGGACGCTTCATGGTCTCACACACATCGCAGTCGGAGTGTCTGGGGCAATTACCTTCGTGTTTTGTGGTGATTTTTAAGGCGGAAAAATCTTCCAGGTGTTGCAGTAAAAACCGTGCAACGGTTGTTTTCCCTACGCCACTGGCTGTACCGGTAATAGATATTATTCTCATATTTATTAAGTATACTATTTTCTCCCGATTCCCACAACACCTTTTGCCACTTTTTCCTTGTCGAGGATAGGAGCGCCAGACCAGACGGTCTTTATCTTACTACCTTTATTTGTGATGCAGGTCAGGGGATAGTTGTAAACGGGGCCTTCTTTTAACATCTTCTCAAAATCCATTCCCGTAAAAAAGTTTTTCTTTTCGTCAAAGATACTATCAATGGATTTTCCCAGGAGTTCTTCCTTTTTATAGCCCAGAAGTCCTACAGTTGCGCTATTAATGGTGCGTATATTGGCATGCTCGTCTGTTGTGATAATAAGGTCCGGTGCGGCATTTATGATGTTATTCGCAGAGTCTCTTTCTTTCATGAGCGATGTATTTTCATCGATCAATTGTTGGCGTAAGTCCTGAAGGCGTTTTAGTAATTTATCCGTATTGATCTCGAGTTGGTGTTTTTCAAATCCCCGCTGGATGGTGTTAATGATCGTATCGGGGTCGATAGGTTTTGTAATATAGTCGTAGGCACCATGCCGGAAGGCCTGGATGGCCGATTCTATGCTGGGGCGTGCCGTCATGATGATGACCAGCGTCTTGATATCCAGCTTTTTGATGTTGTTCAGGAGTTCGATGCCGTCCATGCCAGGCATGTGGAGGTCGGCGATTACGATATCAAAGTGTTTTTGTTTGAACCTTTCGAGGGCTTCCTGACCGTTTTGTGCGATTTCTGCATGATAACCCTCGTCTTCCAATACGCCTTCTGCCAGAAACAATGCCGATTGCATGTCGTCTACCACAAGTATCCTGGGCGGTTTTTCGGGGATTTTTAGTTCTCTGGATAATTTTCGTGCTTCCAGGGAACGTTTAATACAATCACATACCTCGTCAGGATCGAGGGGTTTTGTAATATAATCAAAGGCATTGTATTCACTTGCCTCCCGAATGGTTTCGATACTCGGATACCCGGTTATGATGATAACGATCATGTCCGGCATGCGACTTTTTGATTCCTTGAGTATTTGCATCCCGTCTTTTTTCGGCATACGAATGTCCGTCAGGAGTACGTCAAAAGGTTCCCCCCTGAGAATCTTCTCAAGCCCTTCTTTGCTGTCGGTTACTGTTTCCACCTGATATCCTTCATCGGTCAGGGTGTCTTTGAGTAAACTGCAGATAATTTCTTCGTCGTCAATAACTAAGATTCTTTCGCCTGGCATGGCAAATCCTCCCTATTTTAATCGATAGTATTAAGAACTTCTCATTCTGTAAGTTATTTTATGTCTATTTTTAGCCTAACCCGAATGAATCGGAAAAGACCGTAGTGGCAAGGCGCGCCTTGCCACTACAAAAAATATTTTTGCTGAAAATGTCAAAATATTTTTTGCAAGGTACTATAGGCATTGAACTTTTAATCACCCCTCTTTCCCCCTTCGTAAGATAAGATGAAGGGGATGTCTTCCATCGATCACTTTTCATTTTACCCTTCCGATTCGTTCGGATTAGGCAGTTGATAATTCGCAACGGGATTTGTTGCCCACTGCTTACTGCCCGCTGCAATCTTTTTCGTTGTTACGTCGCTCTTGAATTTTCTCTAGTGTTTGTTTAATGGCTATAGGGTAAGGTTATCGTAAAAGTTGCACCTTGCCCTACCTCGCTTTTTACATCGATACGTCCGTGATGGTTTTGTAAAATCCTGTAAATCATGTAGAGTCCCAAACCTGTTCCTTTGCCTGGTTCGCGGGTAGTAAAGAATGGTTCGAATATCTTTGTTAAATTTTCTTTGGAGATACCTTCCCCTGTGTCAGTAAATTCAATTTCAACAGCAAAAGAATTTATAGGCCTCGTAACGATCGTCAGTTTGCCTCCCTGTGGCATGGCCTGCAGTGCATTGATAATTATATCAGTAAAAACTTGTTGTATCTGAGTATGATTTGCACGAATCGTGGGAATGTCGGGGTTTAAAACCTTGTTTAGTTCAACGTTGTGGGATGATAACTGATTCCCGAACAGTACCAGAGATTCATCAATTACTTCATTCACATTTACGTTCATACTTTCTGTCTCCGATGTGCGGGAGAATTTCAGGAGGCCTTCGATGATTTTCTTGCAGCGCAGGGCGGAATCGGCGATCAGTTTCATTTCTCTGGGGAAGGTCTTGAAGGCCGGGACTTTCCGGAGTTCTTCGTCCTCTGCCTTTTTCATAAGCCTTTTGGCGTATCCTAATACGCCACTCAGCGGGTTGTTAATTTCATGGGCAATGCCGGCAGCCAATTGACCTATACCGGCAAGTTTTCCAGCCTGGATGAGTTGTGCCTGGGTTCTCTTAAATTCCGTAATATCTTTGCTAATTCCAACGGTTCCGATCATATTCCCCGCAGTATCTTTGAGCTGAGACAGGGTAAGGCTGATATCAACGATCTTCCTTTCCCTTGTGATAAACTGGGTTTCCTGATTGGAGACTTTCCCTTCTCTTTTAATCTTTTCTAATAACATTCTGCATTGATCTGGGTTAGTAAATAATCCAGCGAGCGGCTTTCCTGCAATCTCATTTTGTAAGTATCCCAGGATCTCTTCCGCACATTTATTAAATTCTACCACATTATTTTCTATATCTGTGGTGATGATCATATCAGCAGAATTGTCCAGGATATTTTGCAGGTAATCCATGGTATGCTTGAGTTTCTGATTTTTCAATTCAAGCTGCTCTTGTATTTTTGCCTTTTCGATAGCAATGGTTGCTTGTGTTGCCAGGAGTCCCAGGATAGAAATGTCTCGTTTGGTAAAGGTACGTGGTTTGTAATCGTCTACATAAAGGATACCCACAATCCTGTTTTCAGTGGTGAGAGGGGTGGCTACCAGGGAGCGAATGCCTTCAGCCATAATAACTTTTGTGTCGATTGAAGACTCCCCGCTGATGTCGGGTACCACAAATGGCTGTTTTTGTGAAAGGATTTTGCTGGTAAGGCCACCGGGTCTTACCTTCCATCGTGTTGCTTTTAAAGAAAACTCCGGGCTGAAACCATGTACAGCGGTGAGTTCCAGTTCGTTTTTTTCTGCGTCATACAAAGCAAGGCTTCCGGCAGGAGTGTTTGTTATTTCCAGGCCGCTTCTCACGATGGTTTGAAACACTTCATTCATTTCCCGCGCGGAGGAAAGCATAATCCCAATACGGTAAAGGGCCTTCTGTTCAGAAAGACTTTTTTGGATTTCCTCCTCTTTTTTCTTCCGTTCCTCTACCAGGCTCCATATAAGTTTGGCACTCAAACCACCCAGAATCTCAGTGTTTGCAGGTTTATTTTTTTCTATATCAATGAGTACTTGTGGATTTTTTGTAACATCGATGATAACATCGAGATCTTCCCTTTTTATCAGGTTTTCATAATGGGAGTAGGCAGGGATATTGTATTGCCTTGCAATCTTTAGTCCTTCAGCATGTTGATTGTTATCCACCACTCCAACAATCTCAATTTCCTTATCTTCGTACAGGATGGATAAAAGGGCAGATCCGCCTTTCCCTGCCCCGATGAGAAGTACCTTCATATTTCACCTTAAGGTTGTGTTGTGGGATTCTGTTGCGGTGAAGTGTGGACGCCTTTTTTATCGATTAATTCCTCGTATTCATTAAGATAGTAACGGATGGTAGAAAGTACCGGGTTTGCTGCCGTTTGTCCAAGACCACATAAGGACGCTGTTTTGGTGACCTCGGCCAGTTCCTTTAATAAACCAATATCCTCTTTCTTGCCCTGCCCCTTGGTAATCCGTGTGAGGATGTCGAGCATTCTCTTTGTTCCGATCCTGCACGGCACACACTTTCCGCAGGATTCATCCTGACAAAATTCCATAAAATACCGTGCAATATCGACCATGGAGGCTGAGTCATCCATTACAATAAGACCACCGGAACCCATAATAGCCCCCACCTCTTTAACGGTTTCATAATCGATGGGAAGGTCAAGATGCTGGGCGGGTACGCACCCACCGGAAGGACCACCCATCTGTGCAGCCTTGAATTTTTTCCGACCCGGAATACCTCCCCCGATATCAAAGACAATCTCACGGAGTGTTGTTCCCATTGGAACTTCAACAAGGCCGGTATTTTTCACATTGCCTGCCAGGGCAAATATTTTTGTACCTTTACTGGTTTCTGTGCCAATGGCCTTATACCATTCAGAACCTTTCAGGATGATGACGGGTACATTTGCAAAGGTTTCTACATTATTAATGTTTGTAGGTTTTCCCCAAAGACCACTGGTTGCCGGGAATGGAGGACGGGGACGCGGCATGCCTCTCTTCCCTTCTATGGAGGCTATGAGGGCGGTTTCTTCCCCGCATACGAATGCACCGGCACCCATCTTGATGTCCAGATCAAAGCTGAAATTTGATCCGAGGATGTTTTCACCCAAGAGACCGAGTGATTTTGCTTGTTCTATGGCAATTTTCAGATGCTCCACGGCGATGGGATATTCTGCGCGTACATAGATAATTCCTTTTCGTGACCCAATTGCATAAGCACCGATAAGCATTCCTTCGATAACTGAGTTGGGGTCGCCTTCGAGAACTGCCCGGTCCATAAAGGCGCCCGGATCTCCTTCGTCTCCATTACAGATTAAATATTTTATATCTCCCTGTGCCTTTTTGACGAATTCCCATTTGTTTCCTGTTGGAAACCCTGCTCCACCCCTGCCCCGCAGACCTGAGTTTTTAATCTCATCGATGACCTGGTCTGGTGTCATGCCGGAGAGTACCTTTGAAAATGCCAAATATCCCTCCCTCAGGATGTATTCATTTATATTTTTTGGATCGATAGTACCGCAATTTTTAAGGACAATCTTTTTTTGTTTGCTGTAAAAAGGGATATCACGGATATAAGGGACGCGTTTGCCTGCCTCCACATAACAGAGACGTTCAATAATTTCCCCTTTCAGGATGGTTCGGGAAATAATTTCCGGGACATCGGTTTCCGTTACCCGTCCATAGAAAACGCCCATGGGTTCTATGGTCATGACGGGGGCTCTGGCACAGAGACCCTGACAACCCGTGTCTACAATTTCTATCTTATCTGTAAGTGATTGCCTTTCAATCTCAGTCTTGAATGCCTTGCATACTTCTTCCGCTCCCAGTGCCCTGCAACCTGTGGTACAGATAAATATGCGTACCGTGTCAGGGCGATGTTTCGATTCAAGGGATTTCCTGAACTTCTGGAGATCATCAGGGTTTTTTAATTTTTCCACGTTACATTCTCCTTTTTTAATTGCAAAAACTTTTTCATATTTCCTTTGGCCTTTTTATAAGGCTTTTAAATAAAGAAATAAAGTCGTTTTCAATTTCTCCATATATTCCTGTAAGATTATTTGATTTCCCAACTTTCAGTTTTTGCCTTTCTAACGATATCAATACTTCCATGACATAATGAAACAATAAATATGCAATCTTTGCCTTATAAACAATCCGGTAATTATGAAATATTATTTCTCTGATATTTTCTTTTTTAAATTCCGGCACTATTCTCCCGATTTTTGGGAAATCACCAAGCTTTTCAATATCTTGCAAAACCCTTTCAATAAAGTTTATTGCATAGAAAGGAGAATCTTGTGCAATATAGTCAGCTATTTCTTCAAGATTTCGTTGTGCTGTTTTTGACCAATGGATTTTACCCATTTAGCCATCCTTTTTCTGACTTCTGCATGAGTCATAGTTCTTCCTTCCTCAATGTCTTTTGAACCCTGCTCTACCTTCTGTTTGAAATAGAGTTCTGCCATAATGTCAGTAATCGTACATTCATCTGGTAATTTCTGAATGAGTTTAATAGCTTCCTCTTTTGCCTTTGCCATAAAAAACCCCAATTAAAAAAAGTCTCGGCGGTACAATTCAATTTGTTTTATCTAAATTCTTTTAATAGCTCTTAAGAATAGTCTCTGTTTTTTCAACAGTCAGTTTTCCGTAATATCTATCGTCAATCATCATGACCGGTGCCAGAAAACATGTTCCCAGACAGGCTACCGGTTCATACGAGAATTTGTAATCCTGTGTTGTTTCTCCCTCATTGATCCGAAGGACTTCCGTGATTTTTTTCTTTATATCAGGTGCACCTTTGATATGGCATGCCGTACCGGTACAAACCTTAATCGTATGTTTGCCCCTGGGTTCCAAAGAAAATTGTGAGTAAAAGGTGATGACGCCGTAAATCTTGCTCAGGGGGATGCGTGTTCCGGTTGTTATTTCTTCCAAAGCGTTTTGGGGTAAATATCCATACGCATCCTGCACTTGTTGTAAGATAGGGATAAGGTCTGCAGGGGTTGCGTTGTTATATTTTGAAAGTATGGACCGACATTTGGATAAATCAACCGCAGATGTATTTTCTTTGTTTATGGTAACAGTTTTCTGCATAATGTCATATCTCCTTTTATTGCTTTACAGCATTATCCGGTAAATATATCTTTTTATATAAAGTTTTACCTCCCCTTTATCCCCTCCTTCACAAGGAAAGGAGGGGAAAGAGGGGTGGTTATCTTTGGTTACGGCTATGCAGTACCAGATATTCAGAAACTCGTTTTCACATATTGAACTGCATTTTTAAAAATGAAAAACCCGTCTCCCCATTCCTTGAGTCCGTTGCGTGTCCAATGCGGATGCTGTGTCGGTTCTACGTGTCTTTCAGGGTGGGGCATCATACCCAGGATTTGACCGGTCGGGTCACAGATACCTGCTATATTTTGAATGGAACCGGCGGGATTCCATGGGTAGCCTGCTTCTTCACCACGCTCGTTTACGTATTTAAAGACGACCTGATGATTCATTGTGATTTTATTCAGGACTGTTTCGTCCTTTGTGATAAACTTCCCTTCCCCGTGTGCTATGGGCAGATATATTGCCGGAATGTCAGTATCCTTGATAAAGACAGATTTATTCGAACAAACTTTTAAATACACCCATCGATCTTCGAATTTGTTCGAGTCGTTAAAGGTTAAAGTGGCCTCCTGGTGATTTTTATTAATAAATGGCAATAACCCGGCCTTTGTCAGTGTTTGAAATCCGTTACATACACCAAGGATGAGTTTTTTCTCATGAATAAAGGTTTTAATATCTTCTTCCAAATTGTATTTGATCTGGTTTGCCAGTATTTTACCTGCGGAAACATCATCGCCATAGGTAAACCCGCCCGGCAGGGTTAATATTTGATAATCTTTCAATAGTTTCTTGTTGGCAAGGAGGACGTTGATGTGAACAACATCCACCTTTGCCCCTGCCTTTTCGAAGGCGTATCGGGTTTCGTAATCGCAATTTGTACCAGCCGTTCTGAGGATTAATACCTTTGGTGTTAACATGTTGTTATAAATTGAGTTATTGAATTTTGCCTTTTTTAGTAAGTATTTTTACCCCCATCATTCCCTCCTTCCGAAGGAGAAATCGGAAGGGTTTTTTATACTTTACCTCCCTTTCATCGTTCGACTGGGCTCACGACGAAGTCCCCTCCTTGCGAAGGAGGGGAAAGAGGGGTGGTTGATTGGTTGCGCTAGGTCGAATTTAAAAAGCGGTATATAAGTCTGTACAAGATACATTTTTTTAGCAAAAAGACAACAAGAAATTATTCATTTTTTATAACAAATTAATTTTTAAAAAGTTTCGATAGACATGAGATTGTACCTTTATCAATCTGGATAAAGGGCTAAGCATTTTGAGCAAATGCTTAGCCCCTGCCTGCAGACTAAATCTTCTCTACCTTTACAGCACACACCTTATATTCGGGGGTAAGCGCCAATAGGTCTTCCCCTGGACCCGTCAGAACATTCGTTGGGGTTTCCGGGAAATGGAAGGACAGGAATACGCTCCCGGGTCGAGACTTTGGTGTAACATGTGCCTTTACTTCCAAAGAACCACGTCTTGATTTTACCCTTACAGTATCCCCTGTTTTTATTCCCAATGCTTCAGCCTCGCCGGGATGGATTTCGACGAATTCCTCAGAACTGATTGAATAAATTTCCGGGTTTCGTAATGACATGGAGCCGTTGTTGTAATGGTAAAGGCGACGGCCTGTGGTCAGATATAAAGGATAGTTGTCATCGGGTAATTCCTCCGAAGGGGTGTACAAGAGGTCGTTAAACCTTCCTTTTCCCCTTGTGAATGTGTCTTTATGCAAAATGGGTGTGCCAGGATGTTTCTTGTCCCACACAGGCCAAACCAATCCATCCCCTTTAAGCCGCTCGTAATCAATTCCCGCAAACTCCGGGGTAAGGCTGGCAATTTCCCTCATAATTTCTCCTGGATGGTTATACTGCATGGGATAACCCATAGCGCTGGCTATCAGGCATATGATTTCCCAATCATGTTTTGTCCCCTTAGGCAATGGGATGGCTTGATTCAGCAGCCTGACCCTTCTTTCTGCGTTGGTAAAGGTGCCGTCTTTCTCAAAGAAACAGCCAGCGGGGAGTATCACATGGGCCAGTTTTGCCGTCTCCGTCATAAAAAGCTCCTGTACTACAAGGAAATCAAGTTTTTTTATGGCTGACCGCACATGATGGATATTGGCCTGTGTCGCAGCGGGGTCATATCCAATGATATACATTGCTTTTAGTTTTCCTGCCAGGGCAGCCCTGTACATCTGGGGTTCTTTTAAGCCGGGTTTTGTGGGAAGTTGGCAATTCCATGTCTCAGAAAATTTCTTATTGGCAACAGGATCATCTACCTTCTGGTAACAACTGTATACGTCCGGCAATGCCCCCATATCGCACGAACCCTGGACGTTATTCTGTCCGCGAAGCGGATTGATCCCGGTATTTGGTCTGCCCACATTGCCCGTAATCAAAGCCAAATTGGCCAGGGACATGACGCCATGAGAGCCGGCCTTATGTTCGGTCATTCCCAATCCGTAGACAATCATACCCTTCCGAGTGCCGGCGTAAATTCTGGCAGCCTTAATGATATCCTCTTTTGGTACCCCTGTAATTTCCTCTGTCTTTTCAGGGGTATACTGGGCTGCTACCTGTCGTAACATGTCTATGTTCTCTGTCCGTTGCTGGATAAATTCCCTGTTTTCCAGACCTTCTTTTAAAATAACATGCAACAGTCCGTTGATAAGGGCTACGTTGGTGCCCGGTTTTAAACGTAACCACACGGTTGCGTACTGGACGAGTTCTATCTCCCGCGGATCAATTACGATGAGTTTTGCCCCGTTCTGCCGTACCGCTTTTTTGATTTTTAAGGCTGCGACAGGATGTGCCTCTGTGGTATTGGAACCGCTGACGATAAGGACTTCTGCGCCCTCAATATCAGCCAGAGAATTGGTAGCCGCTCCGCTTCCTAACGAGGCCCTAAGGCCTGTTACTGACGGACCGTGGCATACCCGTGCACAGTTATCCATATTGTTGGTTCCTATCACGGCACGGGCAAATTTTTGAGCCAGATAATTTTCTTCGTTTGTACCTCTTGAGGAACTGAGGCATCCAACTGTATCTGCACCATATTTCTGCTTGATCTCTATCAGTTTCCCGGCTACCAGGCTGATCGCCTCATCCCAGCTTGCCTCCCGAAAGGGCTGGTCAATACGATCTCGAATCAATGGGGACTTTAAACGGTCCGGGCTCTTGTAAAACTCGTATCCATATCGACCCTTGACACACAAACTGCCATAATTTGGGGCATCATGGGTATCGGCCGTTACCTTGAGAATTTCACCCCCTTTCACATGAAGCACGAGGCTGCACCCCACACCGCAGTAACTGCAAACCGTGCGCACCTTCTTGGTTTCCCAGGAGCGACCCTTTTTTGCAGCAGGTTTATCCATGAGGGCGCCTACCGGACATACGGAAACGCAGTGCCCGCAAAATACACAACCTGCATCTTTTAAGGGTTTTTCAAAGGCCGTTGCGATTGAGGTTTGCATCCCGCGGTTTGAAAATGCCCAGATGTGCTGGTTTTGAACCTCATCACAAATCCTGACGCATTTTCCGCAGAGAATGCATTTGTTCATATCCCGGTAGATGCCGGGGTTTGAATCGTCTGGCGTTGGGGGCGGATTTTGTTCGACAAACCGTGAGGTCTTTACATCATATTCATACATAAATTTTTGAAGCTGGCATTCCCCTGCCTTGTCGCATGTCAGACAATCATTGGGATGGTTAGACCAGATAAGCTCCAGATTGAGTTTTCGTGCACGTGTTACTGATTCACTCCGGGTAGAGATCTTCATTCCTTCTGAGACAGGGGTTGCACAGGAAGCGACCAGGGATCGCGCACCCTCTACCTCTACCACGCACATCCGACAGGCCCCGGAAGGGGCGAGCCGTGGGTCGTGACACAAGGTGGGAATACGAATTCCCACTTTTTGTGCAGCTTGTAAAATGGTTTGAGTAGATTCAGCCTCCACTTTTTTCCCATCGATTAACAAAGATACCATGATTACATCCTCCATTGAAAAAACCTTAAATTAGGCCTTCGACGACTTAAGATATTATTTTGCAATGGCAGTCCACCCCCTTCAACGTTCGACTGAGCTTGCGCAAAAGAACCGAGAAGAGGTCTGTGTATATCTGAAGTGCGTCACCATGAAAACAGATTGCCCAATTAACTATTGGACGAAGTGACGGTATCTTTTCCTGGTAAGATGAAGCTGCGATGGATGAAGGCTAAGACTTCTTGCGGGAATGGTAAGTATACAGCAAGGTAATATAGAGACCTTGCTCCTTTAGGAAGTTCGTTACGGGCAATCCTGTAAGAGCCTATACCTTATCCACTTAACCTGGAAATGGCGCCGCCACTTCAGTAAGTACACTCACCCGTATTTGAATGAGCTGCAATTTTTCCAGATCATAGGTTAGACTCCAAAAAGATGATACTATTAGTCATGCTGCCTTTGGCAGCAACTTTTAAGCCCCCCCTCCAACAAGGGGGGCTGGGGGTGGGTTATAGCAGATTTACACACCCCTTAATCCCCTCTTTCTAAAGGGGAAATAACCAACTTTAAATTCCTTTACTTTAAAGTAAACCTTCGGTAACTTACTTTTACCACAAAACACTAATATTTTCAATAGCAAATGATATAAATTATACAGGTGAGCTGGTATTTTGCAATATCAAAAAGCTACGTATTCTGTAACTTTTCCAGAGTCTCCCATCGTTGATAGGCTTCTGCCAATTCGCGTTCCAGGGATAATGCCCTGGCCTTGACATTCGCAATCTCGTCTTTCCCCTTTTGAAAAAACATGGGGTCACTCATGGTTTGGTAGAGTTGCTGCTGTTCTGCTTCCAGGGCTTCAATACGTTGTGGCAAGGCATCAAGTTCACGTTGTTCCTTAAAGGTGCGCTTACGGGGCCGTTCGCATTGCCTGCGCACCGGTTCTGTCTTTGCCGGAATTTTCTCCGGAACATCTTTCTTTTTTCCTTCGTTCTGACGCTGCCAATCGTCATACCCGCCAATATACTCACAGACCTTTCCTTCCCCTTCAAACACAAAGGTACTGGTTACTACATTATTGAGGAAGGTTCGATCATGGCTGACGAGAAGAAGAGTACCCTTATAGTCTAAAAGCCATTCTTCTAAAAGCTCTAAGGTCTCTAAATCCAGATCGTTCGTGGGTTCATCCATCACAAGGACATTGGACGGCCTTGCAAATAGCCGTGCCAGCAGGAGACGGTTACGCTCCCCACCCGAAAGGGCATTCACTGGTATGCATACACGATCCGGGGAAAACAGAAAATCCTGCAAATAACCGATAACATGCCGTGGTTTGCCGTTAAAGATGATGATGTCGTTTCCATCCCCGACATTATCAAAAACTGATTTATCCTCTTTCAATTGAGCGCGGAGTTGGTCGAAATAGGTAATGTTGAGACGGGTACCATGGCGCACATTGCCCTGCCGGGGAGCCAATTCTCCTAACAGAAGTCGCAGAAGCGTGGTCTTGCCCGATCCGTTGGGACCAATAATCCCGATCTTATCACCCCGCATAATTGCTGCGGAAAAGCTGCTGATAACCGGTTTGGTATCGTAACCGTAGGTGACATCTTCAGCCTTTATCACAAGGGCACCAGATCGTTCAGCTTCCTGGGTCTGCATGCGCACCGTGCCCATGACCTGGCGCCGTTCCCGCCGGACATTACGCATATCTTCCAGTGCCCGCACACGCCCTTCATTCCTGGTACGTCTGGCCTTGATCCCCTGGCGGATCCATATCTCTTCCTGCGCCAGTTTCTTGTCAAAAACGGCCTGCTGACTCTCGTCTGCATCGAGGACTGCCTGCTTGCGCACGAGAAAGGTTTCATAATCACACGCCCAGCTTGAAAGCCTTCCCCGGTCAAGTTCAATAATGCGGGTGGCCAGTTTTTTCAGAAACGTACGGTCGTGGGTAACAAAGAGTAGCGTGCCTCCGTAACGCAGGAGAAACTCCTCCAGCCAGCTGATTGAATCAACGTCTAAATGATTGGTAGGCTCGTCAAGCAACAGAATATCGGGATCACACACCAGACCCCTGGCAAGCAACACCCGGCGTTTGAGACCAGACGAAAGTGTATTGAATTCGGCATCGGCATCTAATTGCATCTGCGAAAGTACCTTTTTGACCTGATGCTGTTTTTTCGACTCCGGAGCGATATTCCGTGTAGACTTACTACGATCCGGCATCTCAAACCCGCCGGATACGATGTTGAATACGGTACCCTGTAATTCCCCGGGAATTTCCTGAGAAAGATAAGCGGTGTGCAGCCCCTTTTGCCTGACAATTTCGCCTGAATCGGGAGTCAGGTCTCCATTGATCAGCTTGAGCAAGGTAGACTTACCTGTGCCATTGCGACCAAGAAGGCATACCCTTTCGCCCCGTTCTATCTGCAAATTCGCATGTTCGATCAACAATGGCCTTCCAAAGCCCATCGTTACATCCTGTAAGCTTAACAATGCCACGTATATCCTCCTGACATAATTTCCAAACGACTCTATATTGAAATTCCTCAGAATCAAGGATAATGACAAGGAATGCAATTGTCTGCAACCAATTTTTAAAAATGCTACGATAATTTTACCCGGAATGTCTTAAAATCCAAGATAGGGAAATATATGCAGCCCATTTGCAATAAATTGGTTGTACATCTCCCAAAATTTCTCTTGACCTGTTGCATAAAATACCGTATTTTCCAGTCACCGACAGAAATGCAATCCATGTTTTCAGCCCCACTGAGACTCTTCCAGGTAATCGCCCGGTGGTGTTGCATGCGTTGAAATAGTTGCAGTTCTTAATCACGTAAATTGTGAATCTTTTCTTAAACAAGGATATTATGACATAACGCAGCAAAGCTGCAACCAAATCCCCCTTAGGAAAGGGGTGAAGGGGGTTGTAAAATAACTTGTTAAAACATGTCCTCGTGAAACTCGTTCTTGAAAAAGCGGGGAATGGGGAAGGGAAGATTTTGCAAGATAAACCCTCATGAGCAAAAGGCTCACAAAAGAGCATGAAAATCGTCACCTTCCCTTAATCCCCTCAAGGGAGGGAAAGCTCCCTCGCCCCTTGAGGGAGAGGGTCTGGGTGAGGGGTATTTTCGTACCAATACTATAGTGCTATTAATGAAAGACCTTACCTCAAACATCACAGATATTACCGTGTTTTTGCAGAAATTATATCATGGGAACGCTGAGACTGTAAAGCAGTCCCTTGAAGAGATTGGCAGGATTGGAAAAGGAAATCAGGAAGCCATGAAGGCGCTTCAGGAATTTTTGAGAAGAGAACACCGTATGCCCCTTCGCATTTTGGCGACCCAAATCATTTCGCAAATAAAGGAGTATACTCCGCCTCCTGCAGAGAGATTGAAAAAACCTGGCATCTTTCAGTGTCCCGGTGCGGAGAAGATAAAAAGGGTGGAGATTATCGATGTAACGTGTCCGCACTGTCATAAGCAGAGTACGGCGTCGGTGGCCGGTTTCGAGCATGAGTTTGCCTGTGAGCTTTGCGGGAAAACGGTGCAGCGTGAAGTGCCGGAGAGTTGTATTGAAAAGTGCCCGGTGGGAAGCGAGTGTGTTGGTGAAGAGCGGTATCGGAAATATCTGAAAGGCAGAAAGAAAACTCCTTCATGAAAAAGGAGAGGGAGTTTTGGATTCCTGTTTCTGCAATAAATTATGAGTCATACGGAAGAAAATCAACATCAGGATAAAACGATATTTATTCAGGAAACCCTTTCCGGGTTGAACCTAACGCAGGAGGATTTCTCTAACCGGCGCCTGATTGGTAGTACAGTTCAGTCCTTCAAGATGCAGGATGGGCGTTGCCGTTATCTCCGAGCGCAGGATACCCGTTTCCAAAATTTTTCCGTTGACCACGTCCTGTGTGATCAGGGACATTATCAGGATTGCGCATGGACAGGTTTGGAAGTACGGAATTCTTTTTTTAGCGAAAGTCATTTTTCCGGATGTACGTTTGAGGCGACAAAGGGAGAACTCAGTTCGTTTGGCCTATCAGTTTTTTCCGGCTGCAAACTCCGTGGTTCCCGGCTCAGAGAGGTCTCCTTGAGCGGCACCTGGTGGCAAGGCTGCCGGTTTGAAGAGGAAGATTATTTCTTTGCCCGATTTCCCTCGTCGGTCTTTATTGAAACAACGTTCGCGGGATGCCGTTTGCAAAAGGCCATTTTCCGTGCGGCAACCTTCATCCGCTGCACTTTTGAGAAATGCACACTCAACGAATCGGTATTCCACAAGGCCAGATTTATCGACACGAAGTGGATTGACACCGACATTCAGCAGGCGGCCAACCTGGAGCGGGTTCGGTATGATTAGCCGGATCTCCTGAGCCAATATAAATAACACCGTTCATGGTGAGCCTGCCGAACCACGAACGCATTAAATGAGGCCACTGGCGACTCCCCCCCTGTTTCTTCTCCTCGTAAAACAGGAGGGACAAAAAGCGTCTCCCCCCGTTTACGGGGGGATTATGGGGGGTAATTGAAATGCCTTTTCGCTAATTTACTCATTCTGTGCTTGTATGTCATATACACATTGTCCATTGGGTATCGCATGATGATACACGATCTGATATTGAAACGCTTTACGGTAGGGAGCTTCCCGATTAACGGGTATTTGGTGGCCGATCCCATGACACGGGTCGGGGCATTTATCGATCCGGGCGGTTTCAGCGAAGAGATTGAGGCATTTGTTAAAGAGCGAAAAATCCTACTGCAGCATCTTTTTATTACGCATGGCCACTGGGACCATACCGAAGGGTTAACGGAGTTTACCAGCCGCTACCAGCTACAAAGCTATGCCGGAGAGGGGGAGGTAGATACTGTCAGCCATTCGTTGCGGGGTGGCGAGACCATCAAGGTCGGACATTTACGAATTCATGCACTCCCCATCCCGGGGCACACACCGTGTGGCATCTCGTACTACGTGTCCGGTTGCGTGTTTACCGGTGATGCCCTTTTTTGCGGTACGGTGGGTGGCACCGGTTCATTAAAAGAGGCCAAACGCCAGATCGACCATATCCGCAAGCACATCTTTTCCTTGCCGGACGAGACCATGGTATTTCCTGCCCACGGGCCCATGACTACCGTGGGTATTGAAAAATACACCAATCCCTTTTTCAGATAAGCGAGGGTATGGGTATTCATACAAAAGAAATTTTGTGGCATAATAATCCCTAACGCTGCAATCAAAAGAATTGAACCACGAAAAAACAGCCAATCACGATAGTTCCATACGATTAGAATTAAAGGAATTTCAATGTTTGTTGAAATCAGAACACTGTCAGGGTTTAGCACCCTGACAGTGTTAACTTCCATTTACTTCTACGTGTGGCCGCAAACAATGTCACCGAAGGCCTAATTAAATCTGATATGACAGTACGGCACGGATAATTTGATTTGCTGGAAGAGAGGAATAAGGTATTGACGGCATAACTTTTATGATTGCAAAAAAAACGATATATTTACTAATATAAGCATAGCATACTATACATATTTGACATATTATATCACTTTTGATGTTAAATGTGGGGCAATTTTTTAATCAAACTGAGGTTCTTGGTGTACTCCGCGGGTTTAACCCGTGGTGGTCTGATAAGTCGTATGCGTGCCATGACTTCAGTCAAGTAGGTGGTACTGCCCACCAAAATAAATTCCATGATTTCATAATCAATATTTTGTTTGCTCGTAGTGATTGTGGGCGAAAGTACGCTGAGTAGTTACCCTTATAAAGGCATTTGGCAAATGAGAATATTTGTTGATTGCATAAGTTTCGAAATTATGCGCAATTCAGGAATAAAAACCATTTTCACCTTTGATGCCCATTTTGAAGAACAGGGCTTTCATTGCATTCCTTAAATACTTGATTCACTGTTCCCGGCAGTAGGGACACGAAGGCAATCATTCGCAAGTAGGGTTATTTTCTCAAACGAATTTTCCATTGAAATATCCGTTCTTAATACATCCATTGAAAAAATGCAAAATGGTTATACATGGAAATTATCCTTTATATGTAAAAGTAGACTAAAAAAAGACGTCTTCCTCGGTTGATTAAATTTGATGTAAAAGTAGGCATGAATAATTTGATTTGTTGGGTTTTCGCTTTACTCAACCTTAGTGTGCCAAGAAGAATAGCAAAGCTGTTTATACTATATAAAAGATGAGAGTAGGCCTCTCGGAATCGATGTAAAGGCGTGGGTTCCAAACCTTCCCAAGCTGCTGTGGTAAAGAGTCATGGTGGTAAGCGTTGTGGAAAAAGACAAAACAACGATTTAGTCAGGTGTGTATTTGAGAGACGAACGCAAGTGAACCACTGATGAGGTGTCGAAAGTAAGACCGGTGTTGTCAAAACCAGAGGACTAGGGTGCTTTTGGGATAAGTTTGGAGGAAACCTTTTACTGTCCAAACGGCAACCGGCATAGAGGTGGCGTGAATCAAATATGGGCTTTTATATGGAACTTGGGAACCTGTCGTGTTGATGCTAAGGGAGCGAGCCAAGCAGAAGCCCTGTAAGGCTTTGAGTACTAATGCAGCGCACAGGGGCGGATCAGTTCGTAGTAGTGTAGAAGTTTCTGTAATGGAAATGGAGCGAAGGGGCTGACATGTCCAAAATAAATATAGGTCAACCAGAAGTGGGAGGAACCTTAACAATTTATGCAAACTTGTTATTTTGCAAGGGACCCTCTGTGTCAATAATAGTTGGACACTTTACCCCATATAGTTTAGTGTAGGGCGTAAAGGAGAAAAACTATGAAAAACAGTAATACAATAAGTCTGAAAACAGATAACCTGTCTGTGGAAACGGAAGGAGCCCGTAGGGCGACTGGAGTTTCCCCTGGCGGCGCAATCCAAAGCGGTCATTTTCCTGACCCTGAGGTAACCGAGAAGGCTGTTCGCCGGAAATTCACCGCAACATACAAACTCCGCATCCTTCAAGAGGCGGAAGCATGTACTACACAGGGTCAAATTGGGGCGCTTTTACGCCGTGAAGGACTCTACTCGTCTAACCTCACCACATGGCGTCGTCAACAGGAGAAAGGCGCCCGGGAAGCGCTTTCCCCAAAACATCGTGGTCCAAAGGCGAAAAACATGGATCCTTCCGTTTGTCGTATTGCTGAACTGGAAAAAGAAAACCTGCAACTGAAAGAGAAACTCAAACAGGCAGAAACCATTATTGACGTCCAAAAAAAACTCTCGGAAATACTTCAGATACCGCTCGATCCAACAGGAGAGAAGATATGATGCGTGCCGCTGAATCTCTTGCTCAACAGGTACGTATCAAAAGCAAGGGGCAAGGTGGGGGCAAGGTGTCACACCTTGATTTGTGATTATACAGGATACAGGCTGAAAACTGATACCTGACAACTGACAACTTTTGAAAAACAGGAATGCTTGTGTCTGCTATTTGACAGATGAAGAAATGTTTACCATATTACCGGAACGAGATGAGATTCGGTTATTGCACTATCTGCGGTAACAAGTGACACTGCTTGCCCAAGCTCTTCGGCAAACTGGATTGCGGTACCGACAATGATAGCGTCGTGGATGTCAAAGCTGGTGGGTGCAATGGATACAATAGAAAGGTCCATTGGATGGAAAAGGACATTTTCAGCCGTTTCACATTGTTGCATGACCTCTTCAAAGGGTAGTGATATACGTTTACGGTGATAAAGGTATTTTATTTCCATCATGACTATTGATGGAATGATAATGATATTGGAAGAGTCAGATAATGCTGATTTTGCCTTTAAAGATAGTCGAGGATTTGCTGTGAGGAACCATACCCATGGGTGTGTGTCAGTTACTATATGCACTAAATAGACTCCTTTAGTTTTATCTTAACGGCTTCTATATCTTTGGGGGTAATATCCTGGCTTCCTTTGATCAAACCGTAAAGAGTCGCTGAAGTATGAATCTTAACTTTAGGTTTTTTAGATTTCACCTGAGTTTTAAGTGCCTGGAGTTTTAATTCTATCAATTTGATTTCGTTTAATAAATTTGATTTATGCATAACAGTCATCCTTAAATTATTAAGAGATTTAAATCTAATATCGTCATAATGGTTTTTCATGAAACCATTTGAATTTTACTTTGATAATAAGAAATAGTCAATAAGGGATACAAACAGTCGGGTAGAGCAGGGATTGCCTGTCATATATTTTGATTTATGTGGACAATTTGTGCGGATATGGGAAGCATGAAAAAGGGGGCAGGGGAAAGTGTCCAGGGGGCAGCTAACAGGGGGCAAGGTGTCACACCTTGATTTGTGATTATATATGATTGGCGGTAGATTTAGTAAAGTAGGGTAGGCACTGCCTACCAAAATTGATCAATCAGGATAGTCCTTGCATGAAAGATCTGTAATTGGAGTGATGATCGTATCCACTTCTACGTTAAATATTCAGGTATCTATCGTTTTTAATTGTAAGATTAATTGGCAGGTAATACCTGCCCTACTTGGCTATTCAGCGAAACTGCCAGATGGTGTTTTCTCCGAATAGCTAAGAGCCAATAGGGAAAAACGGACAGACCGGAAAATCCCAAAGGGATGACATGATTATAGAAAAGGCACACCACAATAATTAACCCCGTAGGGGTGAAATAACGCGAAAATGAATGATACCATGCCACCTTTACGGGGTTAACAATAACCGTATAACGATATGCTATAATAATGACATCCCTTCGGGATTACAGAACCAACATTTTGTTCCCTCGTAGTGATTGTGAGCAAAGGTACGATGAATAGTTGCCTTTATAGTTAGAAAAACGTATCCATGGGTATAAGAAACGACGTTCCTGAAATACCGATCATTCGTCCGCCAAGCGAGTGGCGCAGCCTGCTCGTGCGTATTACGAGGGGGTGTAAATGGAACCGATGCCGTTTCTGCGGCATCTATCCCTACCTTGGAGAGCCGGGATTTTCCGTTCGGTCGGTGGCTGAGATCAAACGCGATATCGATCTTCTCAAACTTCGCCATCCCGATGCGGAAACTGCATTCTTCGGTGATGCCGACCCTCTGCAGGCAGGTGTTGATACCTTTGTCGAAATTGCCGGATACCTTCGCAATGCCTTGCCGATTAAGAGGCTTACCTGTTATGCCCGGGTATCGACACTCTGGAAATTCAAAAGAGATGCAATCACGATGCTTGCGCAGGCAGGTCTGAACAGGTTACATATCGGTCTTGAATCCGGAGACGCCGAAACCCTGCGCTTTCACCGGAAAGGGCAAACGCCTGAAATGGTGAAGGAAACAGCAGCCTGGCTTAAGGAAGCGGGCATCGAAATATCCTTTTATGTACTCCTGGGACTGAGTGGCAGGGATCATTGGCAGCGGCACATTCAGGAGACGGCAAGGATCATCAATGAAACCGAACCTGAATTCGTGCGCATCAGGAGACTGTGGCCGTATGAAAACAATAACTCGTCTTCCGGACCGGAATCCCCGCTTCTCCATGAAATACGAACCGGTAATTTTATTCCGCAAACCCCGGAAGGCACCGTCCTGGAACTCAGGCTGCTGATTGAACGGCTTCACGACCTTTCCACGTTTGTCACCTGCGATCATGGAAACAACTATGTCCAGGTATCCGGCAGGGTAGATGAGGACAAGCAAGCGATGCTTGCAAAAATTGACGCCTTCCTTGCACTTCCGGAAAGTGACAGGGAAGCACACTATCGGGCAATCGGCTCACGGATTTAAAAAAGAGTAGACGACGGGGCATTTTAACATGAATGATTTGACAGCAAAATAGTCGCAATCTCTATTATTCGATAGCCAGTTCCCTACGCTACCCGGATTTCCCACTTCGCACGATTCGCCACCCGCTTCTGCCTGCAATCTTCTGTCTTCGGGGATCTGACCTCTGGGCTTCTGGTCTCTGCTCATGTTTCTCTCAAATATCCCCAGGTGTGGAGTTTGTCTGAATCTTCGAACCATCGCTCGCCGATGTCGTCTCTGTAGTAGACGTGCGGTATGATGATGTTTTTGATTCTTTTGTAGACTTGTGCTTGTGCTTCTTTCATTGTTTGTCCTGTTCCACATACGATGAGCACGACTCCTGTGTTTCCTGTGACAATCCATTCGTCGTTGACGAGTTTAACGTCTTCTATGTGTATTCCCTCTGCTGGTTTTTTCTTGAAGTGAATGATGGAGTCCTTTGATTTGATCCTGAATGTTTCTTTATCGTTGAAGGGGAATGGTGGTACGACGCGTCGTACGCCTATTTGGAATCCTTTCTTGGTTTTGAATTCTTTGAGTCTTCCTGTTGCAATGCCATGGAGAAATTCTCCGATGGGTGTGAGCATTCCTTCTTGTTGTATGCTGATGGTGGGGTAGCCAAAGCGCGAAGTCCACTCGAGTGGGTAGATGCCGTTATTATTCACGATGCAGTTGATGTCGATATAGCCTACGTACTGCTCTTCTGTAAGTTTTTGTTCGAATTTTTTGAGCGTTGCGTTGAAGATTTTATTCGGTCCTGACCAGAACATCGAAGTTCCCATTTCTCCTGTTGATGGTCCGAGGTTTCCCGGAAAGAGTTTTTTGTGTTCGAAGTTGACGTTGATGGGGTAGACAAATTCTTTTCCGTTGAAGAATGCTCCGACTGCGATTTCTACTCCCGTGATGCGTTTTTGGAGTTGGAAGACAGGTATTTTTTTCGCAAGTGTTTTTTTGTAATCTTCGAGTACTTGTATGACGTCTTTTCCGTCTTCTTCTTCTCCGACGAAGAGGAGTCCTTTCGTGTTTTGTGATTCTCCGCTTGGCTTGATGACGTAACGTCCGGGGTTTTGATGGACGTAGATCACGGCATCTTCAAAGTTTGTGAACTCTTTGTAGAGGACAATGGGTATGCCATACTTTTTGAGTTCTTCTTGTCCAAAGGTGCGATCGTCTTCGAGCTTGTCCGTGTATGGTGTTCCTCCGATCACATTTTTTCCTTGTTGCCGTAATCGTTGTGCTTTAGCTCCTTGTCCGAGCACGTCGTCGAAGACGATCACATCTGCCCAGGCGACTTCGGCTTCCCAATTGTCTACTTTTTGTACAAATCCGTCGCCGACTTCTTTGTCCTCTTCGCTTTCAGTGTAAAACTTAACGTTGTGTCCTTCCCTGGCGACGTGCCAAGCGATGTCAGCAATCAAAGCGTCGATGGTGACGAAGAGAAAATTCTTCGGAGTAAGTGTTTTCTGATCGTTCAATGGTACCTCACGAGATAATAGAAAGATGATAGGAAATTGCTTTTTCTCTTGTAGATAAATAATAAAATAAAAATGAAGAACATTGCAAGGTATTTAATTCTTTTCAGCTAAATTGAATGCCAGGAAAGAGTGAAAAAGCACGGTCTCTTCCTCAAATAGGATTATATTGTCCCTTGTCCTCATAAGGTACTATGAACACCTCCGACGCCCGATATAATCATATGGAGGAGGGAAAGGGGTCACCATATCTCCCCTCTATCAAGAGGGACGGGGGGTGTGTTATTTGTTTCATGTATTTCCCGAACCTTAAAAAGGAAACAATGATTTGATATTAAACGTTAACCTTTCCTATAACAAGATAACAGACTTGATTATACTTGAAAAATAACAAGAAGAACGGGGTGGACGCGTTTTTTTGTAATCATTATTGACCTTAAATGGAGTTTTTCAAAAACCTGTTCATGTCAAATATCCCATCAAAACCCCTCGCCCGGCTGCTCCTTCGACAATTATTCAACAGCACAGAACAAAGGGGACAGAATAAGAGCACAAAATCAATTCCTATCCGGCTTCTGAGTATTAGTAGTTGAAGGCGGCAGAATGGGAAAAAGAATAGACGGCTGGTCTCCGGTTAAGGTTCTCAGGAAAGCAACAATTTTATCGGTTTCATCCTCAGTAAATGTTCCTCCCAGCTGATATTCTGCCATGATTTTAACTGCCTCATGCAAGCTCCATGCGCTTGCGTCGTGGAAATAGGGGGCTGTTAATTCGATATTTCTCAGCAGGGGCACTTTAAACGCGTATTTATCTTTTTCCTCTTTTGTTACGTTGTATCTGCCAAGGGTCTGGGTGTCCTTGTCGTACGGTTTTGCAACTCCAAATTTGTGAAAAGAGTTTCCGCCTACACCAAAACCGTTATGGCAGGTTATACACCCTTTAGCCTTAAAGAGATCATATCCTTCCTTTTCCGATTCTGAAATTTTGTCATCGTAGCCGTTTAACCACGCATCAAATCTTGAGTTTGGTGTAGTTAGCGTCTCTTCAAATGCCGCAATAGCGTCAGCGACGTTATCAATGGTAATTTTATCATCTTTATACACTTCTTTAAACCAGTGCACATATGCCGGTATCGATTGCAATACGCCCACGGCAAGCTCATGGTTTGAAGCCATTTCCATAGGATTGGCTATGGGACCTTTTGCCTGTTCTTTCAGGTCCTTGGCACGTCCATCCCAGAATTGTGCCAGACTGAATTTTGCATTCAGGACGGTGGATGAGTTTATCGGGCCAAGCATCCATTTATGTCCGATTGAGGTGGGCAAATTATCCACACCGCCCGTTGAGAGATTATGGCAGGAATTGCATGTGATCCAGCCGGATTTGGACAATCTGGGTTCAAAAAACAATTTCTTTCCTAATTCTATGTTTGCGGTGTCGTAATCAAAGCTGATACGAATTGGCTGGATAGGTTCCTTTGAACGTTCTGATACAGCGCCACCCTGCATCCTTCCGCCTCTGCCATACCCTATATGCCGCTGCGATCATCGGCAATCGTAGCCGTTGGTATCACGCCATTGACAACGACAAAGACCGACAAACAGGTCATCGCAGCAAGTTTAATAATCTTCATGTATTCTCCTTTTTTGTAAATAATGAGCGTGTGTGCTTCTTTATTTCCGCTTTTCAAATAACCGTGCCACTCCTCATAACGTACTGCCTATAAACAATAAGATGTATTGTGTCAAAATTGTCAAGGGCATTTATGCGTATTGTCCTCTGCGCCGCTTAATCTGGACATTTGCCCGATAGTTGACAGCTTGCCGTTCACCCCTGACCTCTGGCAACTGAAACCTGAGAACCATGTTTTTCACATCAGAGAGAAACATGCCACAGAATCGCTCTTCAACCATGAGCGATGAGACATATCTCATTTTGAATTTATCCTTGTAACTCATGCATGAACGGTATATATTTATCGTATATACTATTAGGGAGGTGAAATATGAAGACGGCAAAGCTTTTTAAAAATGGCGAGAGCCAGGCTGTGCGGTTGCCAAAAGAGTTCAGATTCAAAGGCGATCATGTTTTTATTAAAAAAGAAGGGGACATCGTTCTCCTTATTCCCGAAAAAAAGATATGGGACACACTTATCAAGAGTCTCGAAAAATTTTCTGATGATTTTATGAGTGAAAGAACTCAGCCTGAAACGCAAAAGCGCGAGGGAATGTTTGATGAAGTTCATGCTTGATACCAATATCTGTATTTACCTCATCAAACGCCGGTCTGAGAAAATTATAGAAAATCTTAAAAAATATACCGCAGGTGAAATAGGCATCTCTTCTATTACTCTCGCAGAACTTCAATACGGTGTTGCCAAAAGTCAGCACAAGAAACAAAATAGAATTGCCCTTGAAGAATTTGTCCTGCCTCTTGAAATTGTCCCTTTTGACGAGAAGGCGGCAGAAACTTATGGAATAATCCGTTCGCAACTTGAAAAGACCGGTAAACCTATCGGCTCTCTGGATACATTGATTGGGGCGCATGCCCTGAGTGTCGGCGTAACCCTTATTACTAACAATATCAGGGAATTTAAGCGTATAAAGAGCTTAAAGGTTGTGGACTGGACTGTCTGAGGATTAATGAATATGAATTTCCCTGTTAATTAAGCTGGTTTTTGGGTGGCATGGACAAACTTGTTTGTCCGTGTTTAGCTTGATGCTAAGGAATTTCAAAGTTGCTGTTGTAGAGCGAAGAGGCTCTTCGCTCTACATTGAAAAGTTGCCGAAGGCCTGGTTTGATGTTTCATTTTACAGTTGCCACAAAGGCACTAAGAGACCAATGTTTTTCTTTGTGACTTTGTGATTTCTGTCGAAAAAGTTAGTGACTGTTTACTTTTTAGAAGTAACAATATACCCTTTCGTCATGCCTGATTAAAACTGCTATCATCGAGCCAAAACGGTAATCACAGGAGGCTAATATGGTACGGACTCAAATTCAATTGATAGAAGAACAGTGGTTTTCATTGCATTCCTTAAATATTTGATCCATTGTTCCCGGCAGTCGTGACAAGAAGACAAACATTCGCGAGTAAGGTTTTTCCTCAAACGAATTTTCCATTGAAATATCTGTTTTTATATTCCTTGAAAATTCAAAATATTGAAAACCTGGAATTTTCTTACTGATATAAAGGTGAACTCAAAAAGGGATGTGTCCCTCATTTGGTTAAGGAAGAAAACGGTTAAGAGAAAAACGAAAAGGGAGCAAGAATCTTTCGGCGCTCCTCGAAAAAATCGAAGCTGATTTGTCATTTAAAAAGATTTGACCCCCATTACCACCCTCTGGAATTACCGTAACGTTCTTCGCATTGATGGGATGAGTTATAGTGGTTATGTGGACAATGTTATGATACCGAAGATAAGGAAGTAAATGTTTATTTATCTCGATGAATCGGGTGATCTTGGTTTTGATTTTAGTAAGAAAAAGACAACAAAAAAGTTTGTTATTACTCTTTTAGTCTGTAATTCTGATATGGCACGAAAAGAGTTTACAAAAGCAGTAAGGCGTACTCTCAAAAACAAATTGAATCAGAAAAAGAAAAACTCACGACAGATAACAGAACTTAAAGGAATTAATACTACACTAGAAATAAAAAGGTACTTTTTCAGAAAGTACGAAAACAATGACATGGAATGGTATAAAGTTTATGGTGATAAGGTCAGATTTGAAACAGAGTATTTAAGATGAAACAAAAAAAGCGGCCCCTATAATGCCTATTTCCTCTGGCTCATTGCCAACCGATGGAAGGGAGCACCAGAGGCACATTATAGGATTTACTCGCCATGCTCAACAAGTATCAAGCTATAAATTGATTGTCAATTGTATTTTGAAGCTTATCAACGGTTTCAGGAGAAAAATATTCTTCATTACAGTTTTCACATACCTCAGCTGGCACATGTTCTACTGCAACCAATTCCCCCTGATACCATTGAGTGTAGGTAATATATTTCTGGATGGTTTTTCCATGACATACAGAACAGGTATTCATATTGTTCAGCACCGTGTTTAGTGTAACGAAATTTGTTTTCAGCAAAAGCATTGCGTATATCAGCGATATCCATGAAACAAATGTAACATAATGTTTTTCAGCATGTCAAACGGAAATAAAGAAGGGATTGTAGGTTTTCTATTAATTATGTTGCTCCTGACGTAGTTTTGAATGGTATAATTTCAAAAAACTTAATTGATACGATATTTTTAAATTATCGGTTTTGTTTATTTGTTGGAGAAAATTGATGTTATTGATGAAGGTGTTTTTAGCAAGTTTGGTGGTTATGTTGTTTTGCACAGTTTTCAATGGCTTTGCAGGAGGGGAACCGGTAAAAGGAGAAGAAAAGGAAAAAGGCGAACTGGCAAAGCTTATGGGTGAAATAGATAAGCATTATAAAGTTCTGGAACGGCTTTCGACCTATTTCTCCTTTGAAGAAGTGGAAAAAGAGCAGAAATTATACGACGATGCAAGCGCTAATCTCGTGGCGCTCTGTAAAACCGCTACAACGAAATTTGCCCGACTGGACGACGACAAATATCAGGAACTTAACCATGCGATGCTGACGGCATCTGAAAATATAGATGGTGTTTTGAGAGATAAGAATGAGGCTGTCACGCTGGAAGATGTACTCTGGCAAGTCGGGCTATTGCGACAGACTTGCGCTGACTGCCACAAACACCTGGATATAAAGCTCGGAACCGGCAAGCAGAGTAAAAACTGATTTATGGATTATAATTAGTGAAAAATATTATGAGTAAAACAAAAAAGAGTATTGATGAATTTTTCAGTAATGGCAGTGAAATAGACGAGGCTTTACAACAAGCTGTAAAAGAGTCTCTCTTAAAGCATAAAACAGCAGGCAACCCTATTACGTCATGGAAAGACGGGAAGATCGTGATAACAAAATTCCCTCTCCCTTGATGGGGGAGGATTAAGGTGGGGGTGACTAAGAATTGAAAAAAGAATAATAGTGGAGGTTGACGGAAGCCAACATTGTAAAGAAAAGGATAGCGAAAGGGATCAATGGTTTGAAGGGCAAGGCTTTAAAGTCCTAAGATTCTGGAATAATGAAGTTTTGAAGAATACTCAGGGAGTATGGGAAGCCATAAGAAAAGCATTGCTTGACTCACCCTCCCCTAACTCCTCCCATCGAGGGAGGGGAAGTTAATGATAGAGCCACAGAAAAGTCTGAAGAAATAATATTAAAGGGCGAATGGCAGATCTCCCTACACATTGATTTAAGAATGCCCCCATCATAATCGTTTGAAAACTCTGAATTAGGATGTTTGTAATATGAAAAAATCTAAGAGAGTGGTATGAAAAAAGCAACCCCCTGCATCGTTCAGTTGAGCGCTCATGACGAAGTCCACCCTATTCATAACTTGATTGTATAGGAATTTTCATTTTATTTATGCGGGTTACAGGGTGGCATGGACAAACTTTCAGACTGGGTCAAATGAAAAAATTTGTCTATATACAGTATTTATTGATGAAACGAGGCTCAAATACGGTATAATTTCCTACGAATCAAATATCTTCAATAGAACCAAAATAGAACCAAGG